>CAZQZA010000014.1:0-17382 GCA_964597725.1 uncultured Dehalococcoidales bacterium
GAATGAAGGTATCGGTAATCTGTCCCATCATATTGGTGGGTATGCCATAGGTTTCCCTCATCAGTTGTGCTTGAGCTGCTGCTATCATGGCATTCTCAACAGCCCCCATTAAACCAATGCCTGTAGACATATCCATAATCATTGATAATGGTCTATACACTACTGGTGCTCCGGGATTGGCTATTTCAGCAACGATGATTCCAGCTAATACCTCTGCATGTGAAAGCATAGTAAATCCGGCGATAGTTATTGGGGCAGTGCCCCCAGCAATTGCCATTGAATTCACTTCGACCGGAATGCCATATTTACCAGCGGTGATTAGTATATCGGAAGCATATTCTAAAAGCTGTAAGGGGGAGGTGACGGAAGTGAGGACATTAAATATGGGGCGCTTCTTTAACTCCTCTTTGTTGCCTACGATTGCCAGTGCTAACTCAACCATCAGCTCCAAGTGTTCTCCGCTGTAAGGCTGGAGAAAGAAATGTTTCTCCGAGTTTTTCAGTGCCATTGGCATCGTATGTATATCCCTTATATCCGGCGGTACATCGCTAGGATTTGGGACTCCATAGTAACTTATATTCTCCAGGGCATCAACTAATATGGCCCACTCTTTTACATCGCATAGCTGTGCGTGTCTGTACTTACCGGTCTCAAGGTCAATGTACCCTTCAGTACCAGCAGTAGTACGGTTATAGGTATTTCCTCCGGGTTCTAATACCAAGTCATACTTGGGGTTGCGTGCTCCAAAAACAACCCTCTGAGGGGTCTTCTTCATTGCCTCGTCAACGAGATTAGGAGAGAAGCGCACCATCATCGTTTCATGATTGACCTTGGCTCCGGCCTCCTCCAACATTTTCCGCACCTTTTTGCTCTCGATCTGTAATCCTCTGGTGTGAAGGATGCTCAGTGACGCTGAATGTAATTTCTGAACCTCCTGCTCCGACAGAGGACTAAATCTATTCATATTATCATCCTTGCTCATTCCGATTTCTGGACTTCTGTTTTAACCTTACCCTAGCCTCTTTATAATTGAGTCAAGCTCCTTTACCACGTCGTCCGCCAGGGGAGCTGGCTTATGCTCTCTGAGAATAGCTTTTGCCCTTTCCCTGGCATTTTCATTCAGGTCCTTTCCTCCCTTTGACTGCCAGATTTCTCTGGTTCCGCGGTTAAAGATACGTGGTCTATAGTACTCGGTTTTAAAGTATTTCAGGGTATGGTCGTCACTTAAGAAGTTACCGCCTGGGCCGACTCGAGCCAGAGCATCTAGCCCGAGGGTATCATCGTTAATCTCAAACCCTCGTAATATTCTCTTTGTCATGCCTACTATCTCATTATCTATGACCAGTTGTAACGGATCCATTGTGTAGCAATTTTGTATAGTGCCTACCAAACTCACGATATTCGCTCCGATAAGGAGGGTGGGCAAAGCGTTAAAGACCTTCTCAATCATTGCCTGACCATCGTGAGTGAGGCTATCGGTAACGTAGCCAACAATATTGGTAGGTATGCCGTAGGTATCCCTTATTAATTGTGCTCCGGATGCTGTTATCATTGCATTCTCGACAGTTGCCATTAGGCTGATACCCGTTGACATCTCAAGGACCATTGGTGCTGGTCTATACACCATTGGTGCCCCGGGGTTGGCTATTTCAGCAACGGTAATTCCAGCTAATGCCTCCGCATGTGAGAGCAGGGTAGTCCCAGCGACAGTCACTGGCCCAGTGCCACCGGCAATTACCATAGTATTCATCTCAACTGGAATACCATATTTACCAGCGGTAATTATTATATCGGAGGCATATTCTAAAAGCTCTAGGGGAGAGAGGATGGAGGTAAGGACATTAAATATGGGGCGCTTTTTTAGCTCTTCTTTACTGCCCATCACTGCCAGTGCCAACTCAACCATGGATTCCAAATGTTCACCACTGTAAGGCTGAAGCACGAAATGTTTCTCCGTATTTTGCAGCATAACTGACATCATACGGATATCTCTGGTATCTGCGTCCACATCGCTAGGGTATAGTGAGCCACAGTAATCTATATTCTCCAGCCCATCAGTTAGTCTAGTCCATTCCTTCAAATCAGACATCGTCGCCAGTCTGTATTCGCCGGTCTCCAGGTCGATGTAGCCCTCGGCACCAGTAGTGGGACGACAAAAAATATCTCCTCCGGGTTCTAATACTAAATCGTTTTCTGGATTACGTCCTCCATAGATGACCTTCTTGGGGGCCTTCTTTACAGATTCATCAACAAGGTTAGGGGGGAAGTGCACCATCATCGTTTCATGGTCTACTTTGGCTCCAGCCTCCGCTAACATCTTCCGTACTTTTTCACTCTCAACCTTTACCCCTACAGTATTCAGGACCTCTAGCGAAGCCGAATGTAGTTTTTTAATCTCCTGCTCCGACAGAATCTTGAATGTGTTCACATTATCCCCTTCTTCTATTTTACTTAACTTAATATTCACCTTGTAGTCTTCCTTTATGCATCATACCATCATGTAATCACCCCTCTCTTCTCCTATAGCTTCTGCAGTTTTAATTTCCGGCATTAACTCCATCGTATACTCTCTTTAGTCCTGTTACACTCCTTCTACCGGATAGCTGATTATCTCAATTCTATATCTAACATCTTCTATGTTGGCCCTGCTCCTGTTCCACCTAAGCTGCTTGCTTGATTGCCTATTCTGTCTCAGCGTCCTGTTTAAAATCGCCCAATTACAAACTTATCTTCCTCGCCGTCTGGTTGACTAAAGAGCCATCGCGTGTCCCTGGGTCCCTTTTCACTGCCAATTCACATCACCCACCAATCCTTCAATAGTCGCCCCAACCATAGTCTTTAGCTGGCTTAGCAGCAGGAGGGATTTGTCGGATTTCGCCAAGGGTAGCCCACGGCAGGAGCCAATACTGTCCAGGCAACGGCAAGCTCTGGAACCCTTGCTTTCTCCGGCGGAGTCCGCCATGTTTGCCCAATGCAAATTCTAGCTTACCCGCCCCATACTTTTATATCACCTTTACGGTAAAATATTGTCCACTGACGAACATGACAACACATACTAGCACTGCTTTCTTGATTCGTCAATAAGCTGTACTGGTTGGTTCTACGTCAATAAGTGTGAAACTCTAACCTTGCAGCCTGGCTTAGCTACCAATATTCTCATTCGGAAATTATCCAGTTGCAGTAACCATAAGCCATTCTCTTTATGGTCTTAAGGCGGCTGTTCTTCTCCTCGACAAAGCCATTGGTTACCCAGTAATCAAAGTAGTTCAGTATCTCATCTCTCCAGCTACCTAATGTATGTAGAAGCTCCTAAACTCAGGTAGGGAGTCACTGGCTATCCTCCCCTCTAGCAATCTAAACCTTTCCTCAGCCCTGCTCCTGTTTGTTTCTCTATACCATGCATGGAGCTTATCCACTACTATTTTGGCTAGGGGCAAGCACACCCCGAACCGCTTGACGGAAGGGCTCATGCATACCCATCGCTACCCCTCTAACTTTCTCAGGCTCAGCAAGGCTATCCAGATACTCTTTCTACCTCTTTGTAACGCATCTCCTCACTAGTCCTTCACCCACCTGTTCCTTCTTCTGCCGACACTTCATACAGTAAGCTGTTGGCAGGATGTCTCCTTCCACTTAAACTCAATTAAAGGCGGGATGCCACTTGCCCGATTACAGCTGGGGCTACCCGCACGGGAGGGGGGAGGTTCAATATTTAAGCTAGTGGGTGAAAACAAAAGCCCCTGGCACCCCAGTTTCCCCTGGCAGAGCCCGCCATCACTACCGGGAGGGTAAATGAATACATCGACAAAGCAAATCTCTCTAATTAGCCCCTAAGCAAGCTCGTATTCCTCCCAGATCTGTTTTAGAGGAACGAAAACTTTGTCAAAGACAATCAACCCCCTCCTTTGTGAAAACAGTTTTTGGCATATTGCTCGGGTACATACTTTATTCCATACCCATTAAAATAGACTGCTTGTCCACCATACTCTGCAAATGGGCGATGTCATCAGGCCTCATTCTGCGGAATCTTGTCTGAGCTTCTAGATACTCTGAGAGAGGGGTCCTTTTCTTGGGGATGTGCGTGAACCTGACTTTGCCGTCCTTGTATTCGAGGAGGTGCCACATGCCACTCTTGACGGCCATGCGCCCAATTTCAATTGTCTTTTCGGTGGGGAAGCCCCAGCCTGGCGGGCAAGGTACCTGCACATGTAGAAAACTTGGACCGTCGGTTCTGGCCGCTTTGAGCACCTTCTCGTAATAGTCTAGCGGGTAAGAGACCGAAGCCGTAGCAGCATAGGGGATTTTATGGGCTACAGCAATGTTGAACAGATTCTTCTTACTCAAGTTAACTTCTTGCATGGCGTGAGGGAAGGGGTCAGTAGTTGTCACCGCTCCTGCTGGAGTAGTTGAACTTGACTGGACGCTAGTGTTCATATAGGCTTCGTTATCCACGCAAAGGTAGATAAACTTTATGCCGCTGACAATAGCCTGAGAGACGGCAGCCATGCCAATATCAGCCGTTGCCCCATCCCCGGCGATTCCCAGCACGTTGATGTCTTTAATGCCTCTAAATTTAAAACCGGCACTGGCACCCTGCAGTATGGCAGCAGTGGCAGCGAAAGGACTGACGAACATTGGTACTCGAAATGGTATCTGTGGTAAGAAGCAATTCACCGCAGCCATGCAACCCGGGGGCACGATAGTGATAGTGCGTTTGCCCAGTGCTTTCAGTGCCAGGCGGACCGCCAGGATACTCGCACAGCCGGCACAGCTCAGTGACCCAGTGATAAATTCTTCTTTAGCAACATCTTTAATTTTCATTTGTCTTCGTCCATAAACTGAAATATTATGCGGCGCTCGGTACCGCTCGTGACCTTAATTGCCTCTTGAACCACTTTTTGGATATCCTGAATGGTCACATCAGCACCGCCCAACCCGGCAATATAGTTTGTAATTGTCGGGGAATGGTCTAGGCCATAAAGGGCGCCGCGAATCTCGGAACAGACAGCACCCTCATTGCCATAAGACAGGTCTCGGTCAATAACGACCACGCTCTTAGCCGAGCTCAGGTAATCGCTGATAAGCTGGTTGGGAAACGGTCGGAAAGACCTTATCTTCAGCACCCCAGTTTTAAGCCTGTTAAGTCGCAACACGTCAGCGGTATCACGGGCTACCCCGGCAAAACTACCCATAATCACTATCACGCAATCAGCATCCTCACACTTATAGGCATCCACCAGTCCACCATAGCCTCTGCCGAATATGTCTTCAAACTCCTTGTCCACCTCCTGAATAACCTTTTCTGCCGCCTGAATTGCCTGGTGTTGCTGGAAGCGCCAAGCCATGTACTGCCTGCCAGAAGCGCCGGCAGCCAGTGTCATAGGCTCATCAGGGTCCAGAAGCGCAGAGGTTTGAAAAGGAGGTAAAAACCTGTCCACATCATTCTGGTCAGGTATTTCCACTAATTCCTCAGCATGGGAGACGTGAAAGCCATCAAGGCACACCATCACTGGCGTAAAGACATCCGGGTTCTCGGCTATCTTAAACGCCTGTATTGTCGTGTCTAGAGCTTCCTGAGCGGTTTCAACATAGAGCTGGATACAGCCCGTATCCCGCTGCTGAATTGCGTCCTGATGCTCACCCCAGATGCTCCAGGGTGGACTCATTGAACGGTTAACGTTTGCCAGCACCAGGGGATAACGCCCCCCACTGGCATAAGCCAGTATCTCAGACATGTAGGCCAAGCCTTGGGATGAAGTAGCCGTAAATGGCCGAACCCCCGCCATGCAGGCTCCCAGACAAGCCGACAGAGCTGAGTGCTCTGACTCGACTCTGATATATTCAGAGTTAATCTCACCAGTGCTTACAAAAGTAGCTAGCTTTTCGACGATAGGGGTCTGGGGAGTGATTGGATAAACGGCAATGACGCCCACTCTGGCAAGTTTCACCGCAGCAGCAACGGCACTATTACCTGTTATGAAACTTTTTTTACCCATTCTACTTGAACCTTCTGTAACAATTTATTGTTACTCTATAGGCTCTAGCTTGATTATCTTCAAAGGACACTCATAAACACAGATACCACAGCTTTTACAGAGGTTGTCGTTTACAGTTGGCTTGTTATCTTCCTCACTAATGGAGATGGCTCCATCCGGGCAATACAGCCAGCATAAGAGACAGGAACTGCAGCGGCTCTTATCAATTACGGGTTTAGTGTCTGAGTAGCTACCCACATTGATTGGTATATCCCCGGCTGGCCACTGTGGGCCAGGATGTCGGCTTTCCTTTTCCTGCAGTCTGCTTGACATTGCTATCTCCTAACCGCCTTAAAACCAGCTTCACTAGCCTCCATATTTCTCGGGCTAATCTCTGGTCCCATCACATCAGCGATGGCTTTTTTCACGGAATCTATACTCACAAGGTCTGTCACAGCGGCAACCACGCCCACCATTACAGTACTAGTAATAGGCCTCTTTAACACCTCCAAGGCTATGGCATCGGCATCCACTATGGTAAGATGTGGCCAGTCGGATAGGCTAAGTTCAGCGGCTGGCTTTTTAGAATTGACAATAATATAGCAGGGTTTCTCTTGCCTGCAGCCAACTATAGCTATTGAGGTGAGTGAATCATCAAGAATAACAACATAATCAGGGTCAGCCGCGAGGTCACGCCGGCGTATCGGGGTATCTGATACCCGGTTAAGAGCTACCAGAGGTGCCCCACGACGCTGAACGCCAAAAGTGGGAATCGACATGGCGTATTTCCCCTCGTATACACCTAAGGCTGTGCCCAGTATAGACGAAGCTAACACCACACCTTGTCCGCCCCGACCATGCCATAAGATTTCCCACATCTGATGCCCGTTCCTCTCATCTTCAATAGTTTACCTTAGCTAGTCCTTTAAGACCCAAAATCTCTCGAGCCTCATCGGGTGTAGCCGTCTCCAGATTTAACGCCTGAGCTATACTCACTATCTTCTCTACCTGTTCCGCATTACTCTTAGCCATGACACCCTTACTAATATAAAGACTATCCTCCAGACCAACTCGGACATTACCACCCATAATCAAGGACATGGTGCACATTGGCATCTGAGCCCGACCAGCAGCGCAAACTGACCAAACAAAGTCACCGATTACTTCACGAGCAGTAGTATAAAGGAATACCAGATTGCTTGGTGACGGCTGGATGGACCCTAGAATACCCAGAACAAATTGAAGATAAACCGGTTTATTAATATGACCCTCCTGAATCATGTGGGCCAGATTGTAAATCATGCCGGTATCATAGATTTCTATTTCCGGCTTGGTCCTATTTTTGGCAAAAGTTCGCAAATATTGCTCCAGTGACTTAAATGTATTAGGAAAGATAAGGTCTTTTGTCATCTCCAAATATTCCGGTTCCCAATCATACTTAAAGGTATCTACTATTTCCATACCTCGGGATATGTTGAAATTTATCGACCCAAAATTACATGAGGCAAGCTCGGGTTTGAGAGCAGGTACCGGCTGGAGTCGTTCTTCGACAGTCATGCCTAGGCCGCCACCTGTGGTTATGCAAACGACCACATTACATCTGCTTTTTATACTGGTAACTATTTCCCTCATTACCTCCACGTCAGAGACCGGTTTTCCTGTTTCTGGATTACGGGAGTGAATATGGACGACTGCAGCCCCAGCCTCATAGGCTCGCACTGCCTCATCGGCAATCTGCTTCGGTGTAATAGGCAGGTAAGGACTCATGCTTGGAGTATGTATACCACCTGTGATTGCTGCCGTTACTATCACTTTAGCCATAATAAAGTCCCTCCAGCAATACTTGACATTCTATAATATCCCATATCGTTGGGGTTGTGTTCGGATCTCCTCGATGGTATCTATTGCTACCTTCTCAAAATCCGAATAGAGTGGTTGCCAACCCCATTCCTCCCTTGCTCGGCTATCATCAAATACATCTACACGCAGAGAGCGGTAGAAATCCATTATTTTAGGGTCAGGCTTATAGCTAATTTGGGCTTCAGGTATATACTTCTTCACTACCTGCTCCAGTTCCTTAGCCGTTCGGCTTGGCGTAACGCCGGCAACATTGTAGTTTATGGTCTTAATTCGTTCCTTCGCCGCCTGATATAGCATATCCACTGACCTGGCCGCATCCTTAAAATATATAATTGGAACCTTTGTGTCCGCAGTAACAAAACACTCGAAAGGCTTACCCAGAGCCGGATATTCAATCATCCAGGCATTCCATTGTGCCACTCCAGGAGTCCTAACGCCCGGGCCAACCACCGAAGCGTAACGTACTGCTCGAAAATCCAGCCCAAACCGGTTACGATAGAACATACCCAGAACTTCACAGTATAGCTTGCCGCAACCATACATTGTGGTTGGCCGCTGAATTGTCTCATCTGTAACTACTGAAGGACACGCCAGCCCGTATGTGTTTAGGGAACTAGTAAATACCACCTTGCTCACGTTAAAAAGCCTAGCGGCCTCCAATACGTGCGTTGTTCCCACAACATTTACTTGGAAAGAAGCCCAAGGATTTGCGTCAGAAGGCACACTCAACATCGAGCCCATATGGTATATACCCTCAATCTTATTATCCTTGACGGCATTAAATACTTCAGCATAATAAGCCAGATTTCCCGGCACTACTTTTACTTTGTCTTGAATATTGCTAATACGAGCATAATTTGGGGCAATGTCGAACAGGACAACATCTTCGCCTCGGTCGACGAGAATCCGTGCTAATTCTGCACCAATTAAGCCAGTCCCCCCAGTAATAAGAATCGCCATTCATATACCTCCTCTTAACAACACAGCACATCGAAGCTACTGAAAACAGTTGTTTCGATGAAAAAACCAAATCAGTTCCAACAAGATGGACTAGGGTTTGGGAACCCTCAGGTCTTCTGCACTCTGCTTTGATAATTTTAATTCGGGATTGGTCTCACCAATCAATTCGATGATATTCTTAATTGAGCGAATCTTCTCTCTCCCCGATTGAGCTAGTCCTTCTTCCGGAGTGCCCCAAGGCATATACATGCCCAATCCTGGCCCCGGCTCCATCTTGAAATAACAGGGAGAAGCAACTCTGGCAATTTCAGGGGTTTCATAGATGCGATTGAACCCGCCCATAGAAGCCCAGAGCTGAATGTGAATGTCAAAGGGAATACTCGTCACACTTCTTATCGCCGCCAACATGGGAAGGGTGAGGTCAGCTACAGGATTACAGGTTCCTGCCCCCAGTGATTCTACTAGTTTAACGCCGGCTGGGTTGGCATGACCAGCGAATATCGAAACCTTAAAAGTTACATCCTCCGGCAAGTCACCATTCTGCTTCATTGCATTGACAAGGGAGAGAACTCCTTCGTCCCAGACCAAGAACCCCCTAAAGCCCAGCTCAAGACATCTCTCGATGTCCATTAAATAGTGTTTGACTGAATCCATACCCCTCAGCCTAAGTCCAGAAATAGCGCCCTCAGGAGTAGCAATTTGCCGACCAATGTCCCAGGTCGGCCTTGGTCCTGGAGTAATGATGACTTCAACTTGGGCATCATGAGCTACTTTAGCGAATTCTCTCAGCTCATCCCGGGTAAAAAGGGTTGCCCCTCGCACCATAGAAATAGCCCGGTGAAAAGGGACCCCTTGCTTCTGAGCTTCATCAATCGTTGCTTCCAAAACTTTTACCGTTTCCATTCCTGAAATCTCGACTCTGTAATTAGCCCCATCAGGAAAGGTTTTT
Source organism: uncultured Dehalococcoidales bacterium (assembly GCA_964597725.1). Taxonomy (GTDB): domain Bacteria; phylum Chloroflexota; class Dehalococcoidia; order Dehalococcoidales; family JAUVZE01; genus CAZNEL01. Next base: position 9,745 of record CAZQZA010000014.1, read on the forward strand.
GGAGATGTTGGTAATTCGTACAGGTCCCCCTTAGGCATCCCCAGCCTTTCTATGTCTTTAACAATCTTCCCCACTATTTATTCTCCTTTTTTACTGAACTAATTCCATCAGTTTTTCGGCTTCCCCTTCAATCATCTTGTAGCAATGTTCTTCTGTAGGAAATTTCCCTTCTCTAACTTCACTTACATAATCCTGGATAGCTTTCACCGATTCTTCCGCCATATGAGCGTATCTTTTAACAAATTTAGGTTGAAAAGCCTCCCAGAGACCCAGTATGTCGCTGACGATAAGCAGCTGCCCATCACAATAGGGGCCAGCACCAATACCATATACCGGTATTTCAAGGTCTTCCGTAATGAACTTACCCACTTCTGGGGTTACTGCCTCTATGAGTAAAAACGCCACACCTGCCTCCTGAACGGCTCTAGCATCCTTAACTAACTCAAGTGCACTTTCAGCTGTACGTCCCTGAGCCTTGTAACCGCCGAACTGCCCAGTACTTTGTGGTGTTAAGCCGATATGACCACAGACAACCATCCCGGCATCAACAATGGCTCTTATCATTTTGGTGATGCGGCGTCCTCCTTCCAGCTTGATGGCATCAACTCCCGCTTCCTTATAAAACCTGCCAGCGTTCCTAACAGCATCATCGGGCGTTGTCTGATAAGACAAAAAGGGCATGTCACCTATCACAAAAGTGTTGGGGGCACCACGACGGACAGCCTCTGTATGGACAATGCACTGGTCCATGGTGACGGGTATGGTACCAGTTGGGTAGCCATAAACGCAGTTACCCATGGAATCGCCCACTAAAATCATATCTATACCAGCCCGTTCCTCAAACTGAGCAGTAGGATAATCATAAGCAGTCAGCCAAGTAATCTTTTCACCCTCTTTTTTCATCCTCTGAAAATCTAATATGCCTTTCTTCTTCTTCTCCATTTAAATCCTCCTTGCTTGTTTTTATGACTATTTGAATATTAACCCAGGCAACCACAGCACAAGCTGAGGGAAGATAATAACTATTATCAAACCAATTACCTGGAGGCCAACGAACGGTATAACCGAACGCCAGATATCAGACATAAGTATGTTTTTTGGAACAACCGCCTTCATATAGAAATGGGCAAAGCCATAGGGAGGAGTCATCATACCCATTCCCATATTCATGATGAAAAGGATGCCAAACCATATCGGGTCAAAGCCCAGGGCTACAATTACCGGTGCATAGAGCGGGGTAGCAATCATAACAATAGCATAATCATCCATAACCATGCCGAGAAGGAACAGGCTAAGCTGCATTCCTATGAGAACAGTCCATGGGCTTACTCCAACAACTAAATTCTTTATCAGGTCTTTCCCCCCGCTAGCCATAAAGAAACTATTGAAGATTCCGATTCCAACCATAATCCACAGCACCATACCCAGGAGTTTCATAGTCCCATAAGACGCCTCCTTGATAACTGCCCAGCTAAGCTTGCCGTAGATAGCAGCAATAAGAGCTGCTCCCAAAGCACCTACAGCAGAGGCCTCGGTAGGCGTAGCCAGCCCTAAAAAAATAGAGCCCAGAACACCTACGATAAGTAAAACGAATAAAACAGCATCCTTCAAGGAAATTACCTTCTCCTTCCAGGATACCCGTTCTTCAGGCGGTAATGCTGGACCCATCTTTGGATTTATCAAGCACCTTATGCCTATGTAGGTAATGTATAAAGTAGATAGTATCAGACCGGGTATCATACCTCCAGCAAACAACCTCCCTACTGATTGCCTTGAGTAGAGGGCATAAAGTATCATCGGTACGCTGGGGGGGATGAGTGTCCCCAGGACTCCTCCACTCATGATAGACCCCAGCACCATGTGCTTATCGTATTTACGCTTGAACATCTCCGGCATGGCTATAGTTCCCGCAGTCATAATGCCGGCTGATATTATTCCGACCATAGCTGCCATGGCGGTGCTCACCAGCACTGTCCCTATCGCCAAACCGCCGTTTAGCCGCCCCATCCACTTGGACATTGTGTCATACATTGCGGCGGCTACACCTGAGAATCTCAGTATCATCCCCATGAAGACAAAGCCGGCAATAGCCACCATCAGGAAGCTTGTCATTGAGCCCAAAGCGGCCTGAGCGGCTACCGGAAGAAAGCGGGGACCAAGAAACACAAGGGAATATATCAGTCCCACGGCACCCAGGGCAAAGGCAATGGGAAACCCGACGGCAAAAAGTACGAAGACAGACAATATCAGGATTAAGGTAAGCTGTTCAATGCTCAAGGCAACTCCTTTCTATAAAAAAGAAAGAAGTCACGAATAAACTTAACTATTCCCTGAAGTAGTATCAGCAAGGCTGCTAGCGGGATTGCTAATTTGAGCGGATAGTAAGGAGGGCCCCAAGGAGTTTGGGTATGTTCGTTCACCTTCACTGAGAAGTATGCCATGTCCCATCCCGTCCATAGCACCACGCCGACGAGAAGGAAGAAAAGCGGTGCCGTAGCGAGGTCTATAATGGCTCTGGTTCGGGGGGACAGGCGCCCATAAATTGCATCCATCCTAACATGCCCTTCATGGCGTAAAACCCAGGCGCCGGCCAGCATGCCGGTAGTGCCATACAGGAATAAACTCGCTTCGTGAGCAAACACGGTAGGGCTATTGAACGCATATCTCATTATGACCTCATACACGAGCAATAAGACCATGAGAATAACAAGGTAACTTATTCCCTTTCCTACCCGCTCACTTATGGCATCAATAACATGGCAGAAAGCTGCCACTTTCCTCAATGAGACCCTCCTCTCGTTTAGAAACCCCTAGGTTATCTTAGTTAAAGATAACCCAATTCTGTCATGAAATCCTTATATATCTTGACCAGCTTCCCCATACGGACAGACGTGGCACCCAACTCATCCAATAGCTCCATCTCTGCTGCTACTAGTTTTGGAACATCGTCTGGGTCTAGATAAGACATTTTAGCTCCTTCTGCCGAGATCTCTGCCCAGGCTCCCAGAGTCTGGTCCATAACCACTATTGCTGAGTATCTAGCATTCTCCCAGGCAGCTACCTGAAGGATATCCTGTAAGTCTTCAGGCAGGCTATTCCAAGCATCCATATTTACCAAGAAGTTAGCATTGGTATAGCTGGCCAGGGGTGGATCCATATGGTAGGGTGCAAACTCATGCATCTTAAGGGCCACCGTGTCAACGAAATCACCATACACTGCCGCATCGATAGTGCCTGTCGCCATTGCCGTATACTGCTCGCCCCAAGGGATAGAAACTACTGCAGCCCCCAGGTTGTCTAGAAGGGTTGACACTGGAGGTACCGCCCTTACCTTCAGGCCTTTGATATCATCTAGCGAGGTAATTGGATTTCTTGAAGTTATACGGTAGCCTCCAAAAGGCACGTTGCCTAAATAGTACAAATCTAAAGGAGCATAGACCTCATTCCGGAGAATATCAGCCCAGCCTCTCTTCCAAAACAAGGTGTTAACCTCCTGTAGAGTTTTTAAGCCGCCTAATACGGCTCCCTCGAGTTCACCTTCAGGCGCAACACCTTTATAGTATGATGGCCAGGGGCTACCAATTTCGAGCATTCCGGTACGCAGGGCTTCAAATACTTCCCCAGAGGCTGCCACCTCCCCGGCACCGAACTGTTCTAATTCAATTCTACCTCCAGACATATCATTTATATTTTGGACGAACTCTGCATAAATATCATCGGTATAGAAATCCCCCGTCCAAGACCAGCCTGAGAATTTAAGGGTAAACACCTCTTCTTCTGGTGGTGGTGTTGGCGTTGGTGTCGGTGTCGGTGTTGGTGTTGGTGTCGGTGTCGGCGTTGGCGTGGGTGTTGGTGTTGGTGCAGCGCAAGCTACGATGAGTGGTACTGCCAACATCAGAGCTAGAGCAAGACTACCAAGTAACATCACTATTTTTTTCCTTGTCATTTCAACATCCTCCTTAGTAAATTTTGTTTTTTAGTCTGCTGGATACTAATTCTATCTCATCGGCACCACCTCCTTTAGTGGTTCTAGGACTAGTTTCCACATCACTTATGGTTAAACCGCCCCAATAAAAAAGCCGAAGGGCTCAAAGGTACACCCACGCTTTGAGCCTCTGAGCCCTCTTAGTGCATTTTGTTTGACTTGCCTTTAGGATTACTTTGCTATGAAAATAACTATACATTACCCGTTTCCCACCCGGTAAAAGACCTGTTGCCGCGTGTCTTTTTCTGTGTTGGCTAGCATTTCCCTTTTCATTGGCTCACAAAGTCACCGAAGTCCCCGGGATGGCTAATACAGGTCAACGCTTTCACTTCTTAGTTTTCTTATCTCGGTCAGCCTCCCTCTTTAAGAACTCGGCCACCGCTTGTCCAACGACAAAGGATATGGCACGATGTTTTCCATATTTCATTTTAACATAATCCCTGAGTTTCTGATGGATTTCATCGTTAAAATAAATTATTTGTCTCATACTAACGCATACCATGATGCTTTTTGTTATAGATAGAATACTACGTGGCAGGTGGCCATACACCGCCCTAAAGTCCTATATCTTAAATTTAAGGTTTACGCAGGCATTGAAATTGGTTCCTAGATAGTTTAGAATTGGTCTAGTAACCGTCGCTCCGCTTGATAACAAGGAAAGGCATATCGTGATGAAAATAAGGATTCTAATTGCCGATGACCATGCAGTATTACGGGAGGGCATGCGCAATCTACTCGAGCGTGAGAAGGATTTTGAAGTAGTTGGTGAGGCTGGTGATGGTGAGGAAGCGGTCAGGTTAGGAAATGAGCTCAAGCCGGATGTGGTCATAATGGATATTGTCATGCCCAAACTTAACGGCATTGAGGCTACCAGGTTAATTAAGCAAGCAAGCCCTACTACTGCCATATTTGTACTGACTGCCTATAGCGATATTCGCTACATTCTCGGGCTTTTGGAGGCTGGAGCCAGCGGCTACCTGTTGAAAAGTGCCCGCAGCAGCGAGATTGTGGAAGCTATCCGTGCTGTGCGATCCGGCGAGCCTGTGCTCGATTCAGTGGTAACCCATAAGCTTCTGGAACGTGTAACAAGTCCAGACAGCAGGACTGATGATGGACAGATTGGCGGGAAGCTCACCCGCCGGGAGATTGAAATTCTGAGATTAGCAGCTAAAGGAATGAACAACAAGGATATTGCCAATGCACTCTTTCTCAGCCTGCGAACGGTAAAAGCCCACTTGACCAATATTTTTAACAAGATGGGTTGTGGTTGCCGCACCGATGCTATAGTGAAAGGGTTAAGGAAGGGCTACATTACCCTTGATGAGATAACTGACGAAGGAGAAAGACTGAGCAATGGGAGCTAGGTTTAGACTGACTGAGAGAGACTACCGTTACCTGTTCGAGAATGCCAGCGACGTCATGTGGGTTCACGACTTGAAGGGTAATTTCTTGGACGGAAACAAGGCATTTGGAAAGCTTAGCGGATATACTCTGGAGGAGTGGGCTGGCATGAATGTTGTTCAGTTCCTTAGTGATGATGCTTTGGCTTTAGCTAGAGAAGTTCGGCGCCAATTATTTAATGGAGAAGAACTCGAGCAACCCTACGAGCAGCAATTCATCACGAAGGGCGGGGTAGTACGGTTTGTAAAGATGTCTACCAGTCCACTCATTATCAATGGAGAAATAAAGGGATTCCAGCATGTCGCCAGGGATGTGACCGAAGAAAGGCAACTGCAAGAAAACATGCGGTTTTATGTCCAGCAGGTTACCAGAGCTCATGAAGATGAGAGAAAACGTGTTGCCCGAGAGTTGCATGACGACGTGTCTCCATTCCTGCTCCTTCTCATCCAACGCTTGGATGCAATCACCTCAAGCACCCGACCCAAGTTATCCAAGTCGCTTATGTCGACTCTAGAAGGCTTACGCCGCCAGGTGCGCGAAGCATTGGAGAGATTGCAGCGCTGTGCCCAAAACCTAAGGCCACGTATATTAGATGACCTGGGCTTGGTGGCTGCCCTGGAGTGGATGGCAGAGGACATGGCAAGAAATCATGGAATTGATGTCCCTGTTGAGGTGATAGGTATAGAGCGGGCCTTGCCTGCAGAGACACAACTACTGCTATTCCGGATTGCTCAAGAGGCGTTAAACAATGTCAGAAAGTACGCTGAAGCATCCAGGGCCGTGGTTAAACTAGAGCTCAAGGATAACAACATCACGATGACTGTGAGCGATAACGGCAAAGGTTTTGAGTTACCAGAAAGGGCAGGCGACCTAGCTAGTACTGGTAAGCTTGGTCTAGCAGGAATGCAGGAGAGAGCACGATTGCTGGGTGGAACGCTGGAGATAGAATCTACCCGTGGCAAAGGCACAATCATAATTGTAAAGGCACCTCTCTAAAGCAGAGAAGTAGTTTTTGAAGATTGCCTGGAGCAAAAGGGTGGAGCAGCAGTTGCGGGGGTCATGAGTTGAGAGCGTTCAGTACCCGGAATTCCTATATCTGGAAAGGGCTTCACGTGGCTTCTACCTTTCAAGCAGGCCATCTTATGGCTTCCGCAAAATAAAGGCCCGTGACGGTAACAAAAAGCGCACTAAACTGGAGATTAAGCCCTACCAAGCTGGTATCGTGGCTTCCATCTTTGACGATGTAGTTCACGGTAAGGGGTTAGCTGAAATTGCAAAAGAACTAAACCGTGGAATCCGTGCCCCCAAAGGAAAGAGCTGGGGTGAGATTGGCATGCACATCATCCTCACCACGAAGTGTATGCCGGTGCCTTTGTCTCGGGACGTAATAGTAAACGAGGACCGGAACATGTTCGAGTTGAGAATGCCTGCCCTGCTATTATCGACAGGGAAACCTTCAACAAGGTGCAGGAACAACTCAACGCACACCGGCCAAACTACATCCTAGAAGAGTGGCCAGCCGTTTTCTCCTCAGCGGCCTCGCCTGCTGTGGCCATTGCGGCAAAGCTCTTATTGGACTGGATGCTAAAGGAGGCAAGTTTAAATATTACGTGTGTGGGACTTTGCTTAAAAAAGGGTCTGGCTCCTGTTAGGCTCATTATATTAATAACCAGAGATTTGAGCGGCTCGTTATCGATAAGATAAAGAAGCACATCTTGACTTAAGAGAATCTTACGGAACTGGTGCGCCTGGTCAACGAGGAGGTGGACGCCTCGACCAGCAAACACCGCCAGCAGTTGGATGCTATCTTTACCGAAATCAGTAGGGTTAACCAGCGTTTAGAAAGACTGCATGATGCTGTAGAAACAGGCAAGATAGCCCTCAATGATCTGGCACCAAGAATCCATGAACCCAGATACCGCCAGGAAAAGCTGCATGCTAGAAAAGCTGAGATTGAGAGTTTGTTGTGTGACAGACATGTGGAGTTAGCCAGCCCTTGAGATAGTAAGAAGCTATGTTGATGACCTGCGTAACCTACTGAACAGAAGCTCTCTGCCGGAAAGAAGAGCCTTTATTCGGAGCTTTGTCAAAGAGGTGAAAGTCATCGGGACAGAAGTACTGCTAATCTATACTATACCGATGCCACCTAAAGGCATATCTCAGGAAGCAGTTGGAGTTCCCCCTATTGTACAATATGGTGGGCGTTACCGTACAATAGGCAGAACCTTTGAGCTATCATTCAGCCTCAAAGA
>CAZQZA010000015.1:0-16084 GCA_964597725.1 uncultured Dehalococcoidales bacterium
GGGGAAGTTGATTGATGTCAATAATGCTCTTCTAGGAATGTTGGGTTGGAAGAAAGAGGAGGTTTTAGGACTGCCCCTTCTTCAATTGCTCGGCCCGATGGTTGAGCCAGTGGAGATAGAAAAGGTCTCTGCCAACATCGGGCAACTTATGGCTGGTGCTCCGGCGGGGGCTATGGAGATGGTCAGCACTGCTAAAGACGGCACCGAGGTCACACTATCCGTTGCTCCCAGTGTGGTGAGGGATGCTAAAGGTAACCCGCTAATGCTATTTGCCGTGATGAGGGACATCAGTGAGCGCAAGCGGATGGAGCAGGAGATACAGGATAGGAATGAGCAGCTGGATGCTCAGAACGAGGAACTTCGGGCTACTGAGGAGGAACTGCGTGCCGCTAACGAGGAACTGCAATCGGCCAATGAGGAACTAAGAGAGACACAGGAGCAGCTAATTCGCTCGGAGAAGCTGGCGGCTGTTGGGCAACTGGCGAGCGGAGTCGGACATGAGCTACGAAATCCCCTCGGGGCGATTAAGAATGCCGTTTTCTATATACGGAGAAGGGTAACCAAAACTGACCTACCGACTAGGGAACCCCGGGCGTTTGAATTTCTTGGTATCATAGACGAGGAGGTTGATGCTGCCAACAAGGTCATTACCGACCTCCTCGGTTTTTCTCGAGTGACCAAACCGACTGTCTCACCAGTTAATGTAGCCGGTGTCATTGAGGATGCTCTCAGGCATGCTCCCCAGCCCGAAAATATGGACCTAGCCAAACACATAGATGAGAACCTCCCTATGGTAATGGTGGATGCCGACCAGATTCGACAGGTGTTCATCAATATAATCCTCAATGCACAGCAGGCGATGAATGAAGGTGGTCGTCTGGACATCCGCACTAGAAGCAAGGGGAAATATGTCGAGGTGGAGTTTGCCGATACTGGATGTGGCATCCCTGAGTCGGCTATAAGCAAGATTTTTGACCCCTTGTTCACTACCAAGGCGAAGGGTATCGGTCTCGGGCTATCGGTATGCAAAAGCATACTGGAAAAGCATGACGGAGATATTCGGGTAGAGAGTGAGGCAGGGAGAGGGACTACATTTACCGTGTCCTTACCCACCCAATAAATCATAGGTAAAAGGGGGAAATAATGAAAACCAATATTCTAGTGGTTGATGACCTCAAGAGTATCCGGCTGACTTTAGGTGGGATACTGGAGGATGAGGGGCACAATGTAGTCCTCGCCGAGAATGGCTACCAGGCCATTGAGGCAGCCAAACAAATTCCTTTTGACCTCATCTTCATGGATATAAAGATGCCCGGGATTAACGGAGTGCAGACTTTCCGTGAGGTTAAAAAGATAAATCCTCAGGCAGCGGTCATCATGATGACTGCCTATTCTGTTGAGGACCTGGTAAGAGAAGCCCTGGAAGAGGGCGCCTACGCCGTAGTCTACAAGCCGTTTGATATGGAGAACATCGTGAGTATCATCGAGGCTGCCCTTCACAAAACCCTGATTCTGGTAGTAGATGACTACTTCGCTGACCGGGAAACCCTCAAGGCTATTCTGGAGGAAAGAGGCTATCGTGTGGCCACCGCTGAAACCGGTGCGGAGGCACTGGGCAGAGTTAAAGAAAAACACTTTGACATCATATTTCTTGATATCAGACTACCTGATATAGATGGAGTACAGATATTCGAAGAGGTGAAGGTAATCGACCCTGAAGTAGCTGTGATTATGATGACCGGTTATTCTGAAGAAGAAGTAGTAAGGAGGGCGATATCCCAGGGAGCCTACACCTGTATTTATAAACCATTTGATGTTGAAAAACTAATGACAGTAGTCGGTGAGATTTCCCAGCGAAGGAGCAAATAGCAATGCCCTCGGTAACCAACATCTTGGTGATTGACGATGAACCAGCGGCGCTAAAGACCCTATCAGCAGCGCTGGAAGAGATGGGGTACAGGGTAACTACTGCCGTCAATGGCAGGGAGGCGCTAGCCCTGATCAGAAAACAGTCGTGCCATATTGTTATCGCTGACATAAAACTTCCCGATATTAGTGGGTTAGAGATTCTGGAAGCGGCTAAGGAACTTAATCCAGAGACAGCAGTAATTATGATAACCGGTCATGCCAGCGTTGAGACGGCAGTAGACGCTATTAATGAAGGAGCCTACGCCTATATCCTCAAGCCGGTAGCCATGAATGAGCTGGAGACCATACTTAAGAATGCTCTAAGAGAGCAGCGGCTACTGATTGAGAACCGAGAATTAGTGGAGAGTCTACAACAGTCTAACAAGCGCTTAGAGGAAGCCAACCGGGCACTAGGGCAGGTAAGCCAGGCAAAGTCAGATTTTATGGCTAAAATGAGCCACGAGCTACGCACCCCATTGAATTCTATCATCGGCTTCTCAGAAGTGCTGCTTGGTGAGGCATCACCCGCTGACCAGACAACGCATGATGAGTTTCTCAATTACATTCATGTTAGTGCCAAACATCTCCTCCACCTCATTGACAGCATACTTGACCTTTCCAAAATAGAGTCAGGCAAGATGACCCTTGAGCCGAGTGAGTTTGCTTTAGCGGTGCTGCTTGAGGACGTCAAGATTACTGTCTTACCCATGCTGGCCACTAAGAAACAGGTACTGGAAATAGAAATGGGTGAGGGAATATCCTCCATATTCGCCGACGAGGCTAAGATGAGGCAAATTTTCTTAAACCTTATTTCCAACGCTCACAAATTCACCCTAACGGGGGGCAAAATTAGGGTAATTTGCCAACTGGAAACCCTCCATTGGCTCCATTGTTCTGTCATTGATAATGGCATCGGCATCAAGAAGGAGCACCAGAAAAGGATATTTGAACCTTTTTACCAGGTGGACAATCCCCAAGCAAAGTCGAAGGGTGGGACTGGACTCGGGCTGGCAGTTAATAAACAAATCATCGAAAAGCATGGCGGGCAAATCTGGGTGGAGAGTGAATACGGAAAGGGAAGCCGGTTTATCTTCACTCTACCACTGGCAGCAGCCGCTTAATCATATCTAGGGAGAAACAAACAATGAAAGAGAAGATACTGATTGTAGAAGACAATCCCTTAAATATGAGGCTAATCGAAATGATCCTCAGGACAAAGAGTTATACTCTACTCAAAGCAACTAACGTGGAAGAGGCAGTAGAGGTGGCGGTGAGAGAGCAGCCAGACATCATTATACTGGATATACAGCTCCCCGACGTGAGCGGTCTTGAGGTAGCCAGAAGACTCAAGGAAACCCTGGCATCCAGCCATATTCCCATCATTGCCATTACTGCATATGCTATGAAGGGAGACAAGGAGAGGATTATTGAAGCTGGATGCGATGCCTATTTGTCAAAGCCCATTAATACCCGTGAGCTACCTAGAACAGTCGCTGAAATGTTGCTACGGCGGCCAAAAAATAGAGTCGAACCCACCTCAACCCAGATATATTATGACTGAACCCGAAGTTGGCTATTACTTTCAGAAGGCCACTTAACTGAGGCTATTACATCTAGGTAGTAGCGTCTAAAACCACCAAACTGTCTACATAGCTGTAAAAGTTGCTCCTTTTGCCATGTTTTGCCAACATTGGCGGCTTACCTCAAATTTACTACGGCTACTTCTCACTCGTTTTGCGTGCGTATTGTGCGTAAACGAAAACTCCTCACTTTACTATAAATGGGCAAACCTAACCAGCTTACTAGAATCTATTTTATTTGGTGAATCTTGACATCAGCCTGATGACGTATTATATTTTAACCAATCCCTTACCTATTCAAGCCAGCGGAACCGAGCAGCTATCCGGGTGATGGCTGAACTAACCTCAAGAACTGAGACATCCTTACAAAGAGAGACCAGTCTGTGGAAGAAACCCTCGAAGAGCTTATGGTATGAAAGTAGTCTTGCTCTGTGGTGGCATTGGCAAGAGGATGTTTCCCATAACTGAGGACAAGTTCTTGCTTAAGTTTCTGGGCAAGACACTGCTCGAGCACCAGATTGAGACAGCCAAGGGAGCCGGGTTAACTGAATTTGTCATCGTGGGGAACCCTAAGAACATTAATCGGATAGCAGAGATTATAGCTGATCTGCGGGGCATCAAAGTTGAGCTGGCTCTTCAAGAAGAACCTCTGGGGATGGCTGACGCTCTTAGGAGTGCCAGCCAATTTTTGGGTGATGAGGCCATTATCGTTAACCCTAATGATGTCTTTGAGAGCTTGGCTTACAATAAACTTTTGGAGGCTCACCGAACTGACTCTGCCACTTCTTATCTGCTCGGTTGTGAAGTTACGGATTACTTCCCCGGTGGCTATCTTGTCGTGGATGGTGGAGGCAACTTAACCCGTATCATAGAAAAGCCAGAGAGGGGAAAAGAACCGTCCAACCTGGTAAACCTTGTGGTTCACTTACACACAGACCCAAAAAGGCTTCTCGAATATGCTGAAAGTGTGCAGACCGACAGGGACGATGTTTACGAATGTGCTATTGACGCCATGGTTAGAGATGAGTACCAGGTTAAAGTTGTTCCCTATGCTGGCTTCTGGTCACCGATAAAATATCCCTGGCATATCTTGCCTCTGGTGCAGTGGTTTCTGGACCGGGGTCAGAAATATATCTCACCCTCAGCAAATATCTCAGAAAAAGCCACCATCGAAGGTAAAGTGGTCATAGCTGATAATGTCAAGGTCTTGGAAAATGTGGTAATACGGGGCCCGGCATATATTGGGTCAAACTCCGTAATCGGGAATAACAGCTTGGTTAGGGACTATAGTCACATCGGGGCTGATTGTGTTGTCGGATACTCAACCGAAGTCAAAGGTTCCTATATTGGGGACAGGTGCTGGTTTCACATGAACTACGTTGGTGATTCGGTAATTGGTGATGACTGTTCCTTCGGTGCTGGAACAGTGCTGGGTAACCTCCGTTTCGACGAAAGGAATATCTCGGTCAGGGTGGGAGACAAATCCCTAGATACTGGACGAAATAAGTTTGGTGTTATAATCGGGAACAATTCCAAGACCGGAGCGAATGTCAGCGTTATGCCTGGTGTCAGGATTGGCCCAAATTCTATCGTTGGTTCTCAAGTTTGTCTGACGAATGACCTGGAACCAGATAGCTTCATTCTAGTTGAGCCGGTTCACAAGACTATTAGGAACCGGTTTCGGCACTGAGGAAAGGATAAGGGATTTAGATGTGTGGAATAGTCGGTTTTGTTGGTGATAGAAAGGCTGCTCCCATCCTGTTGAGTGCGCTTGAGAAACTGGAATACCGGGGTTATGATTCCGCTGGCTTGGTCACCGTTACCAATAGCCGGCTGTGGTGTAAGAAAGACATTGGTAAATTGGCTGAGGTTAGGGAGAAGCATCGGCTGGGCAAGCTCCCGGGCAAAGCTGGCATTGGGCATGTTCGCTGGGCAACACACGGTGCGGTTACTCCAGCGAATGCCCATCCTCACCTCGACTGCAACCAAGACATCGCAGTAGTCCACAATGGGATTATTGAGAATTATCAGGAGCTCCGCTCCCGCCTTGAGTCCAGGCATAAGTTTATCTCTGACACTGATACCGAGGTAATTCCTCACCTCATTGAAGAATACATGGAAGGTGGGGTTTCCCTGGAAGAAGCTGTGTTCCAGGCAGCCAAAGAACTTAAGGGCTCTTATGCCTTTCTTGCTATCTCGGCTGTAGAACCACAAAAGATTGTAGCTACGCGCAAGGAAAGCCCGCTAGTAGTTGGCATAGGTGAAAGGGGTAACTTTATTGCCAGTGATACGCTATCCTTCCTTGAGGAGACCAACCGGGCTATCTTTATCGAAGATGGTGAGACTGTTATCCTGACCAGTAATAAGATTTCTCTCCTTGATAGTAAGGGTAGGGAAATAAAAAGAGAATCTACAGAACTTGATTGGAAATGGGATAGGGCTACCAAGCAGGGCTATGATTTCTTTATGCTGAAGGAGATTCTGGAGCAGCCACAGGCAATACGTTGTGCCTTGATGCAGGACAGAAACTTGATAATGGAGACGGCTATGGATATCCTAAGGGCAAGGCAGGTAGTGTTTACCGCCTGTGGCACCTCAAGATATGCGGCTCTCATTGGCCGGTATGTATTCTCCAAGATTGCTGGTAAGTTCAGCGATGTCATTATGGCGTCCGAATTTGAGTATTTTTCTGACTCTATTGACAAGAATACCGTGGTAATAGCTGTCTCCCAGAGTGGTGAGACAGCTGACGTAATACAAGGGGTTAAGCGAGCTAAGGAGGCTGGAGCTACTATCTTTTCGCTGGTCAATATGGTCGGCTCCTCTCTCACCAGAATGAGCGACCGGGTAGTTTACCTCAATTGTGGCCCAGAGATAGGCGTTGCCGCTACCAAGACTTTCCTAAGTCAACTGGCTATTCTCTATCTTCTGGCTTTTGCCATGGTCAACAGACTGGATGAAGGAATAGAAAAGGTCAAGGCTGTCTGCCCGCTGATTGAGGAGAATTTCCACGATAATGGAAAGAGGTTAGCCAAGTTGGCACAGAAACTTAAGAATAGCAATGACTTCTATTACATAGCTCGGGGAATTAACTTCGCCATGGCCGGAGAAGGGGCTTTGAAGCTGAAGGAGATTGCCTACATTCATGCCGAGGGCATGCCTGCCGGTGAGCTGAAACACGGTACGCTGGCGTTAATTGATAAGGGAACACCGGTAGTTGCCATCTGCCCTAAAGATTATACCTTCTATGAGGTTCTGTCCAACGTTGCTGAGACCAAGGCGCGGGGGGCATTTGTCATCGGAATTTCTGATCAGCTGGAACAAAGCTTTGATGAATGGATTAAGATTCCCTCAGTTGAAGAAATTTTCTATCCTTTGGTATGTATTGTGCCGCTTCAGCTTATGGCATACCATTTTGCTGTGGCCAGGGGTTTAGACCCGGACAAACCTCGCAATCTGGCAAAATCAGTGACGGTGAAGTGAACATATTGGGTTAGTCTGTGGAGTGCTACGCCGGGATTAAATAAGAGTTGTGCTCTTTTAGTCTCGTTCCTTTACATCGATCCAGAGACAGGGTGGGTTCTCAAAATAGAGGGCTTCATCCTTATATAGCACAAACTCCACCTTTTGATTATCACCGATATGCTGGGGTGCGAAACCTATTTCATGTTCCCATTTCTCTTCGTGAGCCAGCTCTATTGGTCCTATCTTATCCAGTTCGTCTCTATCAAAATATACTTTTACCTGTTCTCCGTCTATACTCACCCTGACGAGGTAAGCTGCATTCTCATGCTCGCGATTAATTATTCCCAGTATGCCCCTTCCAATATCGCTAGCCACCTCTTTAGTTTCGGCGCCATCGTATCTAATGAGGACTATTTTGTCTCCATCCATAACAAACTCGTTAGGGTAGCCTTGAGCCGTGGCGTCAGGCCCTAGAATATAGAACTCGGTAAGCCTTTCTCCAAGCTTGGGTGTAGCTATAACATAGCCCAGTGCTCCCAGCATCCCTAATATAGATACGAGCAGGATGATGGACAGCGACCTATTTAAGGCACTACCACCCCATCTTGGTAGCTTTAGCCAGAACTCAAGACAAAAACGTTCTTGCTCATGAAGTCTTGTTCGCCTCAACATAGCGATGATTGATGTAATGAATATGAACGAAGCCACAGAGTAGAGGACAGACTCCACCATTATCCCCCAGGGGGTATAGTTAAGAATGAGCCCGATAAGCGCCACCAAGGCGATGCTCAAGCCAAAGCTCAGTGCTACCCTCTCAATGACATCTATTCCTTCCTTTTTAGGATATAGAGCTGTAATGAGTGTATAGCCGGGGAGAAAAAGTAGAAACGGGAGTCCCAGAACGACACGGAAACTGGTTGATGGTAATAGGATTATGAGAGCAATCAGAAGAAAAACCAGCAGATTTAATGGTATAAGCCCGTTTCCTATCTTAATCTTCAATGGCTGACCTTTTAATATGGCTTAACTCATAGAGAAAAGGCTAACGTTAGATTCAATTTATCACACTAGTAGTCACAAAGACAAGGTTTAGAGATAATTTACATCGGACATTTGCCAATGATTTGGCGGTTACCCCTTGTATTAGCACGATTTTTATACTATAATCTGACTACAATTGGAGTGCAATGCAAAACAAGGTTACCATTAAGATACCCAGAGAGCTTTACCAAAGGCTGAGCCAGATGATAGCCAGCACCGGCTTTTCCAGTGTTAACGAATTCATTGTCTTCGTTATGCGAACTCTGGCCTCCAGTGGGGAGATAAAGGAGGAGGGCCGACTTACCGCAGAGGAAATAAGGGCAATAAGAGAAAGGTTGAGGAGGCTTGGTTACTTGAAGGAGGAAGAATGAGCAAAGAAAAGGAAAGCCGAACCGTGTCCTTATCGGCTAAGCTTTATGACCGGATAGAGAGAAGGGTAAAGGCTACAAGCTTTGGCTCAGTGGATGAATACGTGATATTTGTCCTGGAGGAAGTCGTCAAGGAGGACGAACAGGAAGAGGAGAGAGCTTTCAGTAAGGAAGATGAGGAAGAGGTAAAGAAAAGGCTGAGGGGTTTGGGTTATCTGGACTAAGAATTAGGAGGGCGATACGGAAAGCCAGGTATCACTTTTAGCCTTTCTTACCATAGGATTTTTTGCCCAATTTATTGATGGCACAGTTGGCATGGGCTATGGGGCTTTTTCCGCATCATTGCTTATCGGGATGGGAATTATGCCTGCCCTCGCCAGCGCCAGTATCCATACTGCTGAGGTTTTCACAACTCTTTTCTCCGGCATCTCTCACTTAAGATTCGGCAATGTCAAAAAGGAGTGGCTTCTGCTTTTGATTATCCCAGGGGCTGTGGGAGGGGCTATAGGGGCATATTTCTTAACCTCCATACCAGGAAGCACCACAAGACCTTTTGTCGCCGGATTTCTGCTTATCATGGGCATACTAATGCTCTACCGGTTTATTCCGCTGAGAAGAGCCTCTTCCCCTTCGCGTCTTTCTACAGCTTTATCTGACCCCAAGGTTTCCTCTAAGAAAATCTCAGCCCTTGGTTTTATTGCTGCTTTCTTTGATGCTGTGGGTGGTGGAGGCTGGGGCCCGATTGCTACACCGGGGCTTATTCTGACTGAGAATGAGGAACCCCGCAAGGTCGTCGGCACTGTCAACCTGGCGGAGTTTTTCATTACCATAGTCATAGCTGCAACCTTTTTCATCGCCTTAGGAGCAGAAGAATATAACTGGAGCATGATTGGCATGTTGCTCTTGGGTGGCATTATTGCAGCACCCTTAGCCGCTTACTTATGCAAAAAGTTGCCTGCCAGAATGCTGGGTATTTTGGTAGGTGTAGCCCTCATCGGATTTAATTTGAGGACACTTTTGATAGTGCTGTTATGAAGTTAGGAGGAAGCTCATGCTAGACTTGAGGGACCTCGAGAATCAGACCGTCTATATTGTGAGGGAGGCATACGCCGAATTTAAAAACCCGGCGGTTCTCTGGAGCACTGGTAAGGATAGCACCACCATGCTCTGGCTATGCCGCAAAGCCTTCTTTGGCAAAATACCCTTCCCGGTAATCCATATAGATACTGGCTACAAATTCAAGCAGATGTATAAATTCAGAGATGAAATTGCCAGAGAATGGGGTCTGAACCTGGTGGTAGCCAAGAACGAGGAGGCGATTAAAGAAAGGGTTAGTCCCAAGGATGGGAAATTTGAGTGCTGTACTAGGTTGAAAACAGAAGCGCTGTGGAGGTGCCTTGAAGAACACGATTTCGATGCTCTTATCTTGGCAATACGCCGGGATGAGCATGGGATTCGAGCTAAAGAGAGATATTTCTCACCCCGGGATGAGGACTTCAAGTGGGATTATCGAGACCAGCCGCTGGAGATGTGGGACCAGTTTCAGGGTCTTGTCGGTGAGGGCACTCATATGAGGGTCCATCCCATCCTGCACTGGCGAGAACTTGATGTCTGGGAATACATAAAGAGAGAGGGCATGCCGATAAACCCGATGTACTTTGCCGAGAATCACAGAAGATACCGCAGCCTGGGATGTGAACCCTGCACCTTGACCATTGAATCCAATGCGGTCAATATAGATGAGATTGTGGAGGAGTTAAAAATAACCAAGATTGCCGAGAGGTCTGGCCGAGCTCAGGACAAAGAGAGGGTTTTCACTATGCAGAAGCTCCGCGCTCTGGGATACATGTAAGGGAGATAAAAGGAATAGGGTGAACATAAATGTAGTCATCGTTGGCCATGTAGACCACGGTAAGTCCACCCTTATCGGCAGGCTTCTTTATGATTCGGAGGCGCTGCCAGAGGACAAACTGGTCGAGATACAGAAGCTCCTTGAGGAATACAAGAAGAGGTTTGAGTTCGCCTATTTCCTAGATTCCTTCGAGGAGGAGTTGAAGGAGGAGCGCACTATAGATACTACCAGGGTACTGTTCAAAGGGCGGAACTACTACACCATTGTCGATGTTCCGGGACATAAGGAGTTCATAAAAAACATGCTCACCGGCACTTCTCATGCCCAGGTTGCCATCCTGGTGGTCTCAGCCCCTGATGGAGTTCAGGAGCAGACAAGGAGACACGCTTTCCTGTTACATATGCTGGGGATAAAGAGAATTCTCGTGGCCATAAACAAGATGGACTTGGTGGACTACAAGGAGGGTATCTTCCAGGAGGTTAAAGAAGAGACTGTCCGGCTCCTCTCTTCTTTCGGTTATTCTGGAGTGAGTTTTTTGCCTATCTCAGCTATGGAGGGCGATAATATATATAAGCCTTCACCAAGACCGCAATGGTATCAAGGGCCTACCCTGATCCAAGCCCTCGATGGGATAGAGCCGGAGGCGGTAAGTGAGAAGCCCCTCAGGCTCACTATTCAGGATGTGTACCACATCGATTCAGAGAAGGTAGTAGTTGGGAGGGTGGAATCAGGCACCCTAAAGAAGGAAGAGGAACTTGTATTTCAGCCTTCCGGTGTCAAAGGTAAGGTAGAGGGGATAATGGTCTTTCCGGAAGAAGTAGAGGAGGCAAGAGCCGGGGACAGCATAGGGATTGTGATTGGGTGTGAAGTCAGCCGAGGAAATGTTGGTGGGCATCCAGAAAATCCCCCGGTTCCTACTGATAAGTTTCTGGGGGAGGTTGTCCTTCTTGAGGGGGCACTCAAGCGTGGAGACGAACTTGAGGTGAAGTGCGGGACGAGGAGAACGAGGTGTTTGGTGAAGGAGATAAGGGAGAGGATAAGCTCGGAGACAGGGGAGGTGATGATGGAAAATGCGGAAGAGATAGGAGAGAATGAAGCCGCCACCATTGTCTTCAAGACCGAGCCTCTGGTGGTCGAGAGGTTCTCGGAGATACCGGAGCTGGGAAGGTTTATCATGGTAAGAGGGGAGAAGAACATTGGTGCCGGTGTTGTCTTGGAAACACGTGTTTAACCTATAGCCATCACTTACTTGGGAGGTTTGAGATGCTCTTTGTTCTGGGGATAGATGCTGCTACTTGGAGGGTGATACGGCCCAATATAGACAGACTTGCCACCTTCAGGAGGCTCTGCGAGGTAGGGAAGTGCCGGGAGGTTATTCTCAAGGAGGAGCCCATCTCCCCGTCGGTGTGGTGTGGTATGTTTTGCGGGAAGACGCCTGAGGAACATGGACACGAGAGCTTCGTTATAAATGACAGACTGGTAAGGAGACAGAATATAGAGGTCGAGTTCATCTGGGACATCCTGCACCGGGAGGGCAGAAAAGTAAGGGTGCTAAACGTTCCTCTTGTAGTCCCTCCCTACTCCTTTGGAGTTGATTTTAAACCGGTGGGGTTTGGACTCCCCACGAACGAAAGGGAGTGGCAAGAGGAATTGGAGCGCGTTACTGACAAGACCAGGGAACTCTTGGCCGAGGGCCCTGACCTCCTCATCTCGGTTTATACCCTCCTTGACCGTATCCAGCACTTCCACTGGGGGGAGGACTGTGTCCTGGATTGGTATAGAAAGGTGGATAATAAAATTGGGCAACTCCTCTTTGATACCGGCTTTCTTAAGGAAAAGCAAAACAAGCTTATTATCATTTCTGACCATGGCTTCTGCTCCTTTGGCGAAGCCAAGGTGCAGACGCTTCCGCCTAAATCGGAGTGGGGAGAGCTAAAGGGTGACCATCACGAAAATGCT
This sequence comes from uncultured Dehalococcoidales bacterium, assembly GCA_964597725.1. Lineage (GTDB taxonomy): Bacteria > Chloroflexota > Dehalococcoidia > Dehalococcoidales > JAUVZE01 > CAZNEL01. The sequence goes on from CAZQZA010000015.1 coordinate 12,174, forward strand.
CTTCTCATAACCGTGAATTTGGATTACAAGATAGAAAGACCTCAGGATGTATTCTTTGCCCTGAAGAAGGAATTTAAAATAGACTAGCTTCTATCTCAGTTAATTCCATTACCTCCGTCGGATGTTCTTTACCTAGAGACACGCTTGATTCTCATAGGTTAGCTGGGTTATGCTTAGGGGCAATTGGTTAATATATCCTTGGCATTATCGAAGCTCATGGAGCAGAAGGAGACGGATGAAAAGGGTAGCTGTTACTGGCGGAGCTGGATTCATTGGTTCGCACCTCGCTGAAGAACTGGCAGGGCGAGGCTATTATGTTATCATCCTCGATGACCTTTCCACTGGGAGGATGGAAAACATAGCAGATTTACTCAAGAAAGAGAATGTGGAGTTCATCCAGGGCAGTATTACTGAGCTTATTCTACTTCGGGAGCTCTTCCAAGGTGTCGAATATATATTCCATCAAGCGGCGCTTTCCAGCGTCCCTCGCAGCATAGAAGACCCCTTAACAGCTAACGAGGTAAACATAAAAGGAACCTTGAATGTGCTAATGGCAGCTAGAGAAAATAGAGTAGGGAAAGTTGTTTACGCTTCCTCTTCCTCGGTTTACGGTGATGCTCTAACTTCGCCTCAAAGAGAGGATATGCCCGCTAATCCTCTTTCCCCTTACGCTTTGACAAAATTAGCTGGTGAGTACTACTGCAACATTTTTCGTCAGATTTATGGCCTGCCCACTGTTTGTTTGAGGTATTTCAACGTCTACGGTTTAAGACAGGACCCCCAGTCACAATATGCAGCTGCCGTCCCCGCTTTTATGGAGAGGATTTTCCAGAATTTACCACCAGTTATATTTGGTGATGGCGAGCAGAGTCGGGATTTCACTTTTATCCAAGACGTAGTTCAAGCCAATATCCTGGCAGCGATGAACGATGCCGAGGGTGTATATAACATTGGGAACGGCAAGAGCGTTACTATAAATCAAGTGGCTAAAGCTATCCTTGACCTCATGTACAAAGATTTGAAACCTGTCCATAAAGAGCCGAGGCCTGGCGACCCGAGACACACGTTAGCTGATATTTCTAAAGCTAGAGGCTTTGGCTATGAACCAAGATGGACTCTTGAGGATGGCTTAAGGGAGACCATTAAGGAGTTCAGTGAAGCGTGATTTGGAGGAGGTAGTGGTTTGTATCATGGGCCTAGGCTATATAGGTCTGCCTTTAGCTAAAGCGTTTGCCAAAAGCTTGAAAGTAATTGGCTTTGATATAAATGGCGACAAAATAGCAAAGCTAAACCGGAGCAACAATAACCCTAGTCTTGCCTTCACCGATGACCCACGAGAAATATCAAGGGCCGACTTCATAATTATCTGTGTCCCCACTCCAGTAACACAGTCCAAGGAACCTGACCTTACCTATGTCAAAGACGCTGCCGAAACTATAGGGCGGAACATGAAGAAAGGCAGCGTTGCCATCCTGGAGTCCACCGTTTACCCCGGTGTTACCGAGGAAGTAGTAAAGCCAATCCTGGAAAAAGAATCACAGCTTAGATGTGGTGAGGGCTTCAAAATCGGTTATTCACCTGAGAGGATAAACCCTGGCGATAAAGAACACTCCATAGATAAGGTTACCAAAGTAGTTGCCGGCATGGATGAGGAGACAACTGAACTAATTGCCGAACTCTATCACAGAGTCACTCCTCATATCTTCAAAGCAAAGGATATAAAGACGGCTGAGGCGGCTAAGGTAATCGAGAATATACAGCGTGACCTTAACATTGCGCTGACGAATGAGCTGGCATTAATCTTCCAGAGGATGGGGCTAAGTACCAGAGATATCCTGGATGCGGCCGCAACTAAGTGGAACTTTCATAGATATTCCCCAGGCTTGGTCGGTGGCCATTGCATACCAGTGGACCCATACTATCTTGTCCATAAGGCTAAAGAACTGGGCTACCAGCCTCAGGTCATCCTGGCAGGAAGGGCAATAAACGACTCCATGCCCAAATACATCGCCAAGATGACTGTAAAGGCACTCAATAACGTCGGCAAGGAAATAAAAGACTCAAGGGTCCTGGTAATGGGCTTGACGTATAAAGAAAATGTGGCTGATACCAGGGAGACACCAGCCAAAGAGATTATCAAAGAGCTTAGGGGATATGGAGCTGAGGTGTCTGGCTATGACCCCTTGCTTGCTGATGACGAGGCTGGGTTCGAGATTAAGTCTGTCCATAATTTGAGGGAAGTGCCAAAAGTTGATGCCATAATCATAACCGTGGCTCACCATGCTTTCCGAGAAATCACCATCAGCCAACTCAGGCAGATACTCAATGACAACGGCATTCTCATTGATGTTAGAGGAATATTTGACACAAAAGAAACTGCCAACTTGGGAATTTATTACCACCGTTTGTAATTAGTTTTATCGGAACATCCTGAGCAACAATGACGCAGGGTTTAGATGACTCTCTCCTAAAAATCACTAAGGGTGCCGGGATAGCCTTCTTGGGCTCACTGGTGGGTTTACTCTTTGCCTTTTTCACCAAGGTTCTGGTTGCCAGATATGGCACAGAGAGCGAATATGGAGTATTCTCCCTAGCTCTGGTAGTACTAAATATTGGCGTCATAGTAGCTACACTAGGGTTGCTGATTGGGACGAGCCGAAGCATCGGCTATGCAAGAGCCAAAAACGACAACCAAAAAGTACAGGGGCTTATTTCAGCCTCCGTCTGGCTTGCTCTAGTAGCCAGCCTTATTCTGGGTACTGTTCTTTTTCTTATTTCAGACATCATCGCTGAGGGGATTTTTCATGAACCTACACTCGGTTTACCGCTAAAAATATTCGCCGCAGCCATACCTTTCTTAACCCTAATATATATCCTTATCTCCATATTCAGGGGGTTTGATGATGTGAAACCAACGGTTTACTTTCGAGATATTCTCATAAATCTTCTTTTTCTCCTGCTATTAATCGGGGTTATCTTTCTTGCCTTACCCTTCCACTGGGTCTTTTATGTCTATCTCATTTCCCTGGGGACTTCTTGTTTTCTCCTCATAGCCTATACCGTTAAGCGGTTGCCTGCACCAACAAAAATTAACAATATAACACTTATTAGCCCAGTAGCTAAGGAACTTCTTGTCTTTTCCCTCCCTTTACTCGGAGTAGCTATGTTAGGGTTAATCATAAACTGGGCAGATACTCTTATGCTGGGGTTGTTTAAAACCTCACAGGAGGTAGGACTATACAATGTAGCCAGCCCCTTGGCCAACTTTATTTCGGCACCTCTGGTAGCCATGGCACTAATCTATTTGCCGGTTACATCAGGACTATATGCGCAGGGATTAATCCCTGAAATAAGAAGAAACTTCTCCATTCTAACCAAATGGTTATGCTCGGTTACACTGCCGCTATTTCTGGTCATGTTTCTATTCCCTGAAACTATGCTGGGCTTCTTATTTGGTAGTAGCTATGCTCCAGCGGCAAATGCCCTCAGGATTTTGTCCCTGGGTTTTATAATCAGCAACCTGCTTGGGCCTAATAGAGCTACCTTAATCGTGATGGGGAAATCCCAGTTTACCATGTGGGCCACCTTAGCCACCGCAGTTCTTAACATCGGCTTGAATGTTGCGCTGATTCCTCCTCTGGGAATCGAAGGTGCTGCTATTGCCTCTGCAGTTGCTCTCGTTTCTATTAACTTAATAGTATCCTGGAAACTTTACTCACTGGGCAGAATTCAGCCACTGAGTAAAAACCTGATAAAACCAACAGTTGCCTCATTGGCGTTAATATTCCTTATCCAATTTATATTTAGGAACTTTGTCACCGTTACCTGGTGGATGCTGCCACTGCTTCTCGTTTTTTATTACGGGATATACGGTCTGGCTATCTTGTTTACCAGGAGCTTTGATAAAGAGG
>CAZQZA010000016.1:0-15736 GCA_964597725.1 uncultured Dehalococcoidales bacterium
GGTCAGGCGCTTTTTCATCAGCACCAAGCCCCAAAAAGAGACCGATGGATAAGCTATCGTTAGCCAGCACCTCTATCATTCTTTCCGAGACATTCCACAGGTAAGAAAGAAGGAGCATCTTTAACATAATGGTGGGGTTATATGGCGCCTGACCTATTTCCCCTTTGCCCCGGTAATAGCCAAGTAGCTTTCTGGTAAACCTATCCCAATCCACAACCTCACTTAGCTTCCTTAAGAAATGGTTTTTTGATACCTTCTGCTCATAAAGGAAGTTACCAAAGAAAGAGTCTACATTTGTTTGCTTGCACCTTACCTTTGTCATACTTTAGCCTCCAGTTTCTGTCTAGTTCTTGCCCAAGTATAATAGCTTTGAGACTAGATGGCTAGCTTGGATGTAAACAGCTTTTTGAAGAGTTGCTAAACGACCTCATGTCCCCACTTGACAAGTAAGTCAATGATGATAAATAATAATTAGCAGTCTTAGGCTTAGACTGCTAAGAAGGAAATCGGAGAGATGTTAACTTCTAGAGCTGAGACGATACTCAAATCAATAGTGGGACAATATATTGCTCAGGCGACGCCGGTGCCGTCACAGAGTGTTTTAAGTGACTATGAGTTAAACGTGAGCCCAGCTACTATCCGCCATGAGATGGCTCGTTTGGAGCAAGAGGGCTATATTATCCGCCCTCACCCCTCAGCCGGCAGTGTGCCTTCAGATAAGGGCTATCGCTACTATGTAGAGTCTCTAACTGAGGTTGCCCTTCCTGCAGCCGAACAGCGGTTAATAAGTCACCTCTTTCACCAAGTGAAGAGAGAACAAGAAGAGTGGCTACGTCTGGCGGCAACAGTTATGGCTCAATTGGCTCAAAATGTAGCTGTGGTTACCAGGCCTAAGCCGGTGGACTGTCAATTTAAGCACTTGGAGTTAGTTGCTCTGCAAGACTCGTTAGTATTAGTAGTGCTTGTCCTTCGCGGAGCTAGGGTAAAGCAACAGCTGGTAACCTTTAGCCCAGCTATACCTCAAGCTGAGCTAACGGCTATAGCCAACAAATTGAATGAGACTTACTCCGGTTTGACCGGCTCCCAGATTTTGGCTAAAGACATAGAGCTTTCTCTCGCCGAACAGCAGCTAGTTGATTGTGTGGTCAAGATAATGCAGGCTGAAGATGCGCCGGAGTATGAGGAGCCTTATCTTGATGGCTGGCACTTTATCCTTAACCAGCCAGAATTCTCTCACGCTGGCCGTATGCTAGATTTAATGGGTCTGGTTGAGCACAAAAGCCTGCTCAAGGCTATCTTTCCTCAGGAGTCGGGTATTTATGAGGTGCAGGTAGTTATTGGGAAGGAGAATACTGCCGAGGCTATCCACGACTGCAGTGTGGTTATCTGTCGATATGGCCTCCCTGAAGAGGCTGTGGGTATTATCGGTGTGGTCGGACCTACTAGAATGCCCTATGTCCGCACTATCTCTACAGTGAGCTATTTATCTTCAGTCCTGGGCAAGCTGGTGGCTGAGCTGTATGGGAGAGAAACATCCACCGGGGCAACTACGTTTGAGGCTAATTGACAAAAATAAATGAGAGGATACTGACTAAAAACCAAAGGGGGTAAGGTAGGATAACAGTGATTCCAAGAGAGTCAGATGATAGTCAAGCTAGTGAGGTAGAGCCAGAGGTCGCTGAGGTAGAGAATATAGCGGCACTGAAGCAGGCTCTAGCTGAAGAAAAGGCGAAGGCGGAAGCTAATTTGTCCGGCTGGCAAAGAGCCCAGGCCGACTTCATCAACTACAAACGGCGCACCGAGCAGGAAAAGGAGGAAATTAGCCAATTTGCCAAAGCTACACTGATACTTAACCTTCTGCCGGCTCTTGATGATTTAGAACGAGCCTTCGCTTCTATTCCACCTCGTCTAACTAAGGCTAGCTGGGTAGACGGTATCAGACTCATCTGGCGTAAACTACAGACAACTCTGGAAGCACAAGGGCTGTCAGAAATTGAGGCTGTGGGAGAACCCTTTGACCCTCATTTACATGAAGCAGTGAGACAAGATAAAGGTAAAGAGGGGGTAGTTATTGAGGAAGTGCAGAAGGGTTACAAATTCCGTGATAAGATTATTCGCCCAACAAAAGTGGTAGTGGGCAATGGAGAAGAGGAACCAGAGAAGGAGGAGTAAACTATGGCAAAAGTTATCGGTATTGATTTAGGCACAACCTTTTCCGCGGTAGGGGTGATGGAGGCGGGAGAGCCGGTAATCATCCCCAATGCTGAGGGCGGTCGCATCACTCCCTCAGTAGTTGCCGTGAGCAAGAGCGGTGAGCGCTTGGTAGGACAGGTGGCTAAGCGTCAAGCAGTTACCAATTCGGAAAACACCATTTTCAGCATCAAGCGCTTGATGGGACGTAAGTTTGATGAGCCCACCGTGGAGTATGACCGTAAGCTGTTACCTTTTAAGATAACCAAGGCAGCCAATGGCGATGCCTGGGTAACAATGGGCAACAAAGAGTACAGCCCACCAGAAGTCTCGGCAATGATTCTACAAAAACTTAAAACGGATGCCGAGGCTTACCTTGGTGAGAAAATTACCGAGGCGGTAATCACTGTACCTGCCTATTTCAACGATAGTCAACGGCAAGCAACCAAGGATGCTGGTAAAATTGCTGGGCTTGAGGTATTGCGGATAATTAACGAGCCGACGGCTGCCGCTTTAGCCTATGGATTGGATAGAAAGCAGGACGAGACTATTGCCGTCTATGACCTTGGTGGTGGCACCTTTGATATATCTATCCTGGAGCTGGGTGAAGGCACCTTTCAGGTTAAGTCAACTAACGGTGATACCCATCTTGGCGGTGATGATTTCGACCAGAGAATTATGGACTGGTTATGTGATGAATTTAAGCGTGACCAGGGAATAGACCTGCGGCAGGACAAAATGGCTCTGCAACGGCTGAAAGAGGCCGCCGAAAAGGCCAAAAGTGAGCTCTCTACCGTTCAGCAGACTGAAGTAAACCTTCCCTTCATTACCGCCGATGCCAGCGGCCCCAAACACCTTAATATAAACCTAACTCGAGCTAAGCTGGAACAACTGGTGATGGACCTGGTAGAAAAGAGTCTGGGTCCTTGTAAGCAAGCCTTGACTGATGCTGAGAAGACGTCCGCCCAGATTGATGAGGTGATTCTGGTTGGTGGGCAGACCAGAATGCCATTGGTTCAGGAGAAGGTGAAGCAATTCTTCGGTAAAGAACTCCACAAAGGGGTCAACCCGGATGAGGTGGTAGCCATCGGCGCCGCCATTCAGGCCGGCGTGCTCAAGGGAGAGGTAAAGGATGTTCTCCTGCTCGATATTACTCCGCTTACCCTGGGTATCGAGACCCTTGGTGCGGTAGCGACTCCCCTCATCCCCCGCAATACCACCATCCCCACTTCCAAGAGTCAGATTTTCAGCACGGCGGCTGATAACCAACCCAGTGTAGAGATTCACGTGCTCCAGGGAGAGAGGCCGATGGCGGCTGATAACCGAATACTGGGACGGTTTATGCTGGATGGTATTTTACCATCACCTCGGGGTGTACCCCAGATTGAGGTTAGCTTTGATATTGATGCCAATGGTATCCTCAGTGTTAAGGCACACGATAAGGGTACCGGGCGAGAGCAGAAAATTACTATTACAGCTTCTAGTGGTTTGAATAAAGAGGAAGTAGAGCGAATGCAGCGGGAGGCAGAGACACACGCTGCTGAGGACGCCAAGCGCCGTGAGGAAATAGAAACTCGCAATATGGCTGATAACTTGGCTTACACCGCAGAAAAAACACTAAGAGAGCAAAAGGATAAGATACCGGCTGACTTGAACCAGGAGGTAGAAAGTAAGATAGCCGCGGTGCGTTCGGCACTACAGGGAACAGACATTGAGAGTGTCCGCCGGGCAACTCAGGAGCTATCTGAGGCGGTGCAAAAAATCGGGGCTGCCGTTTACGGGCAGCAACCACCACCTCCACCGGGTGGAGAGGCACCCCCAGAGGGTGAAGCGCCTCCGAGTAAAGAGGACGAAGGTACTGTAGAAGGTGAATTCCGCGAGGTGTAAGCAGAAATAGAGAGTTTAAGAGGGGCGAAACCCCTCTTCCATACCCCTCCCCCTCTCCTTTGAAGGAGAGGGGGATTAAAGGGGAGAGGTAGAAAATGCCAATTTATCAGGAAAAGTTAAACGTAAGCTATCCGTTTGTAAGCGTTATTTTCCTATTCGCCTTAGCCATTGGCTTGGTCCCGGGTATTACCTTAGGCGGGCTGTGGTGGTTGACGACACTCTATATTGTATTGACTATTGGTATCATAGTCAGCTTCTTTCAGATGAAGGTAGAGTTGTTTCAGGAAAAACTAGTGATAAAATTCGGGCTTTTTTATCGTAAGGTTATTGAAATGAAAGAGGTGCAAAATTACTCCTCCTATAAAATATCCTATACTATGGGGACCTATGGAGGCTGGGGTATCAGAAAAGGGAGAGACGGAACCTTTGCTTTAACTCAGGCTTTTATAAATGAAGCGATAAAGCTAGAAACTCCTGAGAAGACTTTTGTCATTTCATCTCGAACACCAGAAACTCTCTGCACTGCTATTAAATCAGTATTATTAGAGCAAGGTTAAACAAGAGCTAAAGAGGGATGAAGGGGGTGAGGTAGAAAATAACATGCCAACGAAACGAGATTATTATGACATCCTCGGTGTAGGTAGGAATGCTACTGATGAGGAAATAAAGAAGGCTTTCCGCAAGCTAGCCTTTCAGTATCACCCTGACCATAACCATGGGGATGGAGCTGCGGACAGGTTTAAGGAGATAAACGAAGCCTATGAGGTGCTCTCTGACTCGGATAAGCGCGCTGCCTATGACCGCTTTGGGCATGGTGGTGCTGAAGGGCTTTTCGGGCGGGGTTTTGAGGGGTTTGACTTCGGTGGTTTTGGTGACATCTTTGATGCCTTCTTCGGTGGAGTAGGTACGGCCACCCGTCAGGCTCCACAGCGCGGTGCTGACCTGCACTATAATCTCACTATCACCTTTGAAGAGGCAGTCTTTGGTTGTGAAAAGGAGATAAGTATATCTCGTATCGAGAACTGCTCCTTGTGCCAGGGTGTTGGCAGTAAGCCAGGTAGTCAACCTGTTCGCTGCCCAAATTGTAATGGCACCGGTCAGGTGCGCCGAGCCCAGCAGACTATCTTCGGTCGATTCGTTAATACCACCACCTGCAGTCAGTGCCACGGTGAGGGCAGAATTATCACTGAACCCTGTCCCCAATGCCGGGGCACGGGCAGGGAGAAACGTCAGCGCAACATTATGGTCAAAATCCCGGCCGGAGTTAATGATGGCTCTCAACTGCGCCTCAGTGGTGAAGGGGAGGCTGGTCTTAGAGGTGGCTCCCAGGGTAACCTCTATATTACCTTGTCAGTACTACCTCACAAGTTCTTCACCCGAGATGGTGATAACCTTCTCTATGAGCTACCAATCAACTTTGCTCAAGCAGCCCTCGGTACTGAGGTAGAGGTGCCTACCCTCGATGGCAAAGTCAAACTCGGGCTCCCGGCTGGCAGCCAAACGGGTAAAGTCTTTCGGCTTAAAGGTCAGGGTGTTCCTCATCTCCATAGGAGTGGACGTGGTGACCAGCTAGTTACCCTGCTGGTGGTTACCCCTGAGTCGCTAACTAAGAAACAACGCCAGCTATTCGAGGAGCTGGCTAGTAGCTTTGGTCCGGAAAATATGCCACCACCCGAAAAATGGGAGGGGCTATTAGATAGACTCAAGAACGTTTTCGGGGCCTAAGAAAGGAGAACAACCTCCATCTCCGTCCGGCTAACTCATGCCTACCCCCGGCTCCTAGTAGCTCAACTATTGCCTGCTGAGGCTCAACACCATTATACAGCACGTGATAAATCTTTTCGGTAATTGGCATCTCCAGCTCAAGTTGCTGAGCTAGATTCCAGACGGCGACAGTGGTACTGACTCCTTCAGCCACACTGGTCATCGAAGCGGTTATCTCCTCCAGCGAGCGTCCTTTGATTAATTCTACCCCTACATAATGATTGCGACTTAATGGACTGGCACAGGTAGCCATTAAATCACCCAGTCCAGCTAACCCGGAAAGGGTAAGTGGACTTGCCCCCAGGACAACCCCAAGAGCCGCCATCTCAGTCAGACCGCGAGTGACGAAAGCCGCCTTGGCGTTATCACCGTAGCCTAGCCCATCAATCATACCAGCACCCAGAGCAATGATATTCTTTAATGCCCCACCCAGTTCTACCCCGATAACATCAGTATTAGTATACACAGAGAAATTGGGTGTCGTTAGTAGCTTTTGAGCTTGTCTGGCTATTACCTCATCATCAGCAGCCACCACTGCGGACGCCGGCAGACCACGAAGAACCTCCCTGTACAGATTAGGCCCAGAAAGAACACAAATATTACGCTGGAAGCGGGGGTTTATTTCTTCAGCAATTACCTCGGACATACGCTTGTTGCTACCAATCTCCAGACCCTTAGCGGCACTTATCACCAGCGTTGACTTGTTTAGGTAATATTTGACTGATATTATATTCTGACGCATAGACTGGGATGGCACCGCTAGGATTACAGCATTGACATAAGCCAAAGCTTCACTCAATGAGCTGGTGACTGACAATTGTGGAGGAAAGGTAACACCCGGTAGCAGGTGTGGGTCGGGTCCCCTGTCCTTCAGTTTGTCAGCTTCCTTTGCTGTTCGTGCCCACAGCCTGACGTCTAACCCCTTATGGGCTAACACCACCCCCAGAGTCATTCCCCAAGTAGTGGTGCCAATAATAGCAATCCTTGGCATATCTTACTTGCTCTCCACGTAGAACCTCTAGGTCTTGATTTTGGGTTAAGCCGACGGGGATAAATCCCCCATCTCCGCCTTCTTACCTAGCTTACGCTCCTTGCCCTGAATTAGCCGGACAATGTTATCCCGGTGCATAACAATAATAATTATTGAGCCTGCCAGAGCATAAAAAAGATACTCAATGGGGAAGCTGCTAAAAATAGTAAGGGGCACTAATACGGTATAGGTACCCACTACCCCTACAATAGAGCCTATGGATGCGTATCTGGTCAAGCCAGCCCCAATAAGTAGCATCTCACCACCAAATATGGCTGCTACTGGGCACAAAGCTATTAACCCACCGAAGAAGGTGGCCACACCCCTGCCCCCCTTAAATCTAAGAAACACCGGGAAGTTATGGCCCAGGATAGCCGCTAAAGCTGCCAAAACTTGGGCCACCAGCATTCCTAAGCCAAACCCACCTACCACCAGATAGTCGCCTCTTACTATCAACCCAGCAAATATTACCGCTAATACTCCCTTTGACACATCTAGGGTGGCTACCAAGGCTGCTGCCTTCCTGCCCGCCGTTCGCAGCACATTAGTCGCTCCTGTCTTGCCACTACCATGCTGCCTGACGTCTACTTTGGCGCTTCGCCTGCTGATTAAGAGACCAAAAGGAATAGAACCCAAGAGGTAACCAAGAATCACTACACCAACAAACTTGGCGATTATCATGATTCACCTCTAGTCTTGAAGACTAAACGCAACGGCGTGCCAACAAAGCCAAATGATTGGCGCAGCTTGTTTTCCAGATAGCGTCGATAGGAAAAGTGTATTAGCTTAGCGTCGTTGACAAAAAAGACAAAGGTTGGTGGATTCACCTCAGCCTGTGTGGCATATAAAATCTTTAGTTGTTTGGTGCCGCTTCGCGGCAGATTATGAACCGCTACCGCCTGCTGAACTACACTATTAACGGCAGCCGTAGGTAGCCGCTTGAGCCTCTCCTGATATACCTGGCACACCTCTGGCATTACTCTGTCCACTCCCTGCCCAAATTTAGCTGAAATATACAGCACCGCCGCATAGGACATAAACTTGAGTTGCCGACGAATGTGGTTATTATACTCTGTTATATTTTTATCTGCAACCAGGTCCCACTTATTGACAACCAGCACAATCCCCTTAGCTGCTTGCTGGATATAGCCAGCAATATGCGTATCCTGAGCCGTTACCATCTCAGTGGCATCAAGCACCAGCAAGGCTACGTCAGCCCGGTCAATCGCGCGCAGCGCACGGAGCACACTATACCTTTCTACCCCTGTTCCCAACCGCCCCCTACGCCTGATACCAGCAGTATCAATAAGTAACACACTTTGCCCAGCAAAGTCAAATAATGTATCTATAGCATCCCGTGTAGTGCCCGGAACATCGTCAACAATAGCCCGCTCATCACCTAGAAGAGCATTCAGTAGCATTGACTTACCAACATTAGGCCTGCCGACAATAGCCACCTTCATGACCTCTGGCTCAACTTCAGTTGGTGATGGAGCTGGCAAAAGGGCGATGATTTTGTCTAATAGCTCAGCAGTGCCCCGGCCATGGTAGGCTGAAATTACCAGTGGCTCGCCCAGCCCCAGCTCATAAAATTCTACTGCCCCGGTCTCCAACTTAGCATTGTCTGCCTTATTAGCCACCAGAACTATCGGCTTGCTTGACCGACGAAGCAAGTCAGCTATTTCCAGGTCAGAGGGGGTTACGCCATCCCTGATGTCCACCAGGAAAATAACAGTATCAGCCTCGGCGATAGCGATTTCTACCTGCTCCTTGACCTCTTGGGCGATAGTGGAGTGGGGTCTTGGTTCCAGACCACCGGTATCAACTATAGTGAATGCGACTCCCTGCCACGAGACGTCAGCGAATATGCGGTCACGAGTAGTCCCTGGTAAGTCCTCGACAATAGCTATCGGCTTACCCGCCATACGATTTAAGAGGGTAGATTTGCCCACATTCTGTCGCCCAACAATGGCCACAATGGATTTACTCACATCCGCCTCCAAACGTCCCCTATAGATATTTTATGAACCCCTCACCCTTTATCCCTGTGCTAAAGACCCTCAATATGACGACGCGTCTAAGAGGGGCGAAGCCCCTCTTTCTTTACCTCCCCCTCTCCTTTGAAAGAGACGTTTATCAACTTAAACTGTCATTGCGAGCGAAGCGAAGCAATCTCACTATTGCCTTCAGAGATTGCTTCGGCACCTCGTGCCTCGCAATGACAACTAAACAGACTCTTGAAGGAGAGGGGGACTTGAGGGGGTGAGGTAGATAAAGAACATCACTTACCTTACCTCCAAAAGCTTCTTACATAATATACCCTTTATGTTCGGTAGGCTGGGGAGGCTTCTCCTCTTCCTCCTGCGTAGTCTGGGGAGACTTTACCCCCGATAACTCTCTAGCCATCTTCACACTGGGGGGCTCTATCTCAGTTCTGGCAATTTTCTTGAGCTCACTAATACTGTCCCTAAGATTCTGCACAAAGACATTGTACTCCACCACAAACCGGTTATACTGGTCTATGGTTTCCTGAGGAAGCTCAATATTTTCTGCCACCTCGTAAAACTGCTCGACAAATTCATGGTAATGGCTGTTTATCAGCCATAGCTCATTCAAATAAGTACGCAAGTGGATATCAAACCTCCTGGTTCTAACGTCGCTCTCCACCCGGCTGACAAAGCTGCTGCTCCAGGTATTGAAGACTCGCTGGGACATGTCGCACGCCCGCGCCCAGTCCCACAATTTAGGATTATCAACATTAAACAAACTCTGTATGATAGCAAAGATAGATAGGGACGAATTGCCCATAAAGCGGCGGTTAAAATATCCAGCTAGTTGTCTGAGTTTCTGTGATAATTTCTCCAACTCTTTCTCTCTAGCGCCAATTGCCGCCATCACCAAGCCAATGACCAAGATAATAACTAGTATTGGGGCTAGGATTTCTATTGGCCATTCATATATGTAGCCAACCACTGCCAGTGCCGTTATCAAGATGGGACTCCAACCCAAGCTTGCTATGGTTCTTAATATCATATTAGCCCCCTATAAATAACCAAGCGGTATCTCCAGACCACCCAGCATTTGCGCCAGCAGCGCTTTCTGGAGGTGCATCCTGTTTTCAGCCTGGTCAAAGACCACCGACTTAGGAATATCCAGAATACCTTTAGCTACCTCCTCACCGTGGTGTGCTGGTAAGGGGTGCATCACTATGGCATCTTCCTTGGCTAAGGACAGGAGTTCACTGTTTACCTGGTAGTCAGCAAAAATCTGGCGCCGCTGTTCAGCCTCAGCCTCTTGCCCCATGCTTGTCCAAACATCGGTATAAACCACATCAGCTCCGCTAACCGCTAATTGTGGCTTCTCCGTGCAGAATATCTCAGCACCACTTTCCTTAGCGTAGCCTTGAGCGGTAAGCAATACTCTCTCTTGAACAGCATAGCCCTTGGGGGAAGCAATCCTGAAATTCATTCCCGTAAGTGACGCTGCCAGCATGAGACTATGAGCTACGTTGTTGCCATCACCAATATAGGCTAAGGTTAAACCGCTTAGCTCACCCTTTTTCTCATAGATGGTAAGCAGGTCAGCCAGAGCCTGGCACGGGTGTTCTAAATCGGACAGAGCGTTTATTACCGGTATAGCTGCATAGTTAGCCAATATTTCTAAGGCATGGTGCGAAAAGGTGCGAGCAGCAACAGCATCCACATAGCGACTGAGCACCCGGGCTACATCTGGGACTGACTCACGCCCTCCCAGCCCCACCTCAGCCGGAGACAGGTAAATAGTCTGTCCACCTAACTGTCGCATCGCTAGTTCAAAGCTAACCCGTGTCCTCAGTGAGGGTTTCTCAAACATAATGGCTAATGTTTTCCTGTCGAGCAGAGAAAGCCAGCCCTCAGCTTTCAAATCTGTAGCCCGTGAGATAAGTAGACGAATATCCTCGCCGGTAAGGTCAGCGATAGAAAGTAAGTCTTTACCTTGCAAAGCAGCCTCCTCAGTAGTCTTGACTATACCATACAGTATATCACGAAAAATAATTATTCCATAGATAGGTTAGCCAATATCTAATTTATGATTTCTCTATCTTTTCTACTTCAATAGTGCATTCAGTTACCAGCGCCGCAAAGGCAGCCACGGCAGCTAGAACCGGGGCTGCCAGAATCCCTATTACTGCTGCCGGAGCGCCTATACTCAATGGAATCTCTAACACGACTCGCCCCTCGTGCAACAAGCGCACCCTTCTGACGTTCCCTTCATGTATAAGTTGTTTAATCTTCTCAACCAACTGGCTTCCCGATACGGTGAACTTTTCGCTATTGGTCATTTCTAACCTCCTTTAGTATAATCCAGTATCAACTTTAACCTGTCAAGGCTTTGTTTGGCAACCCTGGGATTACCATAGTGAATCTCGATTTTCTGGCATCTTTAGCTTGACAAAGGGACATATGCAGATTAGCATTATGGTAAGGTCGTGCTAGGCGGGGAGCTAGCGGTGCCCTGAACCCGCAATCCGCTACAGCGGGGTTGAATTCCTGCTTGAGGCCTTGGTCTGGTGGGACTACTTTGGCTAAGCGGTGTTGAGGGCTGGGTCCTACGCGGCAGGGCGCTATGAAGCCCGTCAGGTCCGAGAGGAAGCAGCGGTAAATGGTGGCTTCTGGGTGCCGTAGGGCTACCTGGCTGGAGCTGGCTGGCTAAAGCAAGCCATGAGGTGGGGTCGAGGGCAGGTGCACGACCTTACAGGTTGTTATTGATGGAGTTGGCTACAATTTCAACGCCAGAAAAGGAGGTCTTTTTATGAGGGACCTGGCATATGATTTAGCTGGCAACGCAGCTAAGGTTGAATATAGCGACCTACCCAAAGATGTGGTAGAGATTACCAAGAAGTTCATACTGGATACTTTGGCTACCATGACAGCTGGTTCAAGTGCTCCTGGCTGTAAGAGTGTTGTCGACCTGGCTAAGGATTGGGGTGGGAAAGAAGAATCCGCCATCCTGATATATGGTGGTAAGGTGGTTGCTGAAAACGCTGCTTTGGCCAATAGTATGATGGCTCATGCTCGTGACTTTGATGATACCCATGATGTGGCTGTTCTTCATGCTAATGCGTCAGTATTACCGGCAATCCTGGCTATGGCAGAGCGGAAAGGGGGAGTGAGTGGAAAAGATTTGATAACTGCGGTTGCCATTGGTGTTGATTTGATGTGTCGGCTCGGTCTGGGTGCAATGGGGCCGCTGAATTGGATCTTATCCTCAACAGCCGGGTATTTCGGTAGTACCGTAGCCGCCGGTAAAATCCTTGGCTTGGGTGAAGATAAATTACTTCATGCTATGGGCATTGCCTACAGTCAGTGTGCCGGAAGTTATCAATGTCTTGTTGACGGGGGTTTAGTTAAGCGGATGCAGCCAGCCTTCGCCGCTAGAGCCGCTGTCCTATCATCAATTCTGGCTCAGAAGGGTATTACCGGGGCAAGAAATATTTTCGAAGGCAAATATGGTTTCTTTCCTCTTTACCACGGGGGTAAATATGACCGTGAAAAGATAACTAAAAATCTGGGGAAGGAATTTGAAGGCAAAAATCTAAGTGTCAAACTTTACCCCTGTTGTCGGTATGTACACGCTGGTATTGATGCTACTTTGAACATTGTTGAGGAGAACGATATTAGAGCCGATGATGTCGTTGAGGTTGTTGCCCATGTAACTCAAGCTGCTTATGACCTTGTGGGTAGGCCTTTTCAAATAAGGGAGTCCCCACAGGTTGATGCCCAGTTTAGTTTGCCCTATACAGTATCAGTAGCTATTGCCAGGAGGAATGTATTCATTGATGACTTTTTTGAGGAGAAGATAAAGGGAGATACCCAAGTTCTCCAGCTCGCTAAGAAAGTAAAAGTGGTTGTCGACCAAGAGCCTATCGCTAAAGGTTTAACGCCGTGTGTGGTGGATATAAAAACTAAAGATGGTAAAGTGCGTTCTGAGCGTGTGGAAATTCTCAGAGGAGACCCTAGAAAACCAGTGAGTATAGAAGAGGTGGCACAGAAACTTAGAAAGTGCGCCGCATTTTCGGCAAAACCTATATCAGAGAAGAATGTAGAAGAAATAATCAGGATAGTCAGCAATTTGGAAACTGTTCCCAATGTGGGCGAGATAGTTAGATTAATGGCTTGAACTTGTTTTGTTTACGATGTTAGTGTAATGCTTCTTGTGTACTCTTTAGAGGTCATTACTTGGAGACAAAGTCACTCTTGGCTCAAACCAGAAGGTTACTGCGCCAGTCTAATCTTCGGGCGAGAAAGGGATTAGGGCAGCATTTCCTTGTTGATGAGGCAGTGCTAGAGACTATTACCTCAGCCGCTGAACTTACCCCCGGTGATGTTATTATGGAAATCGGACCTGGTCTTGGTATCTTGACTGGAGAGCTAGCCAGGCAGGCCGGTTTGGTGATAGCTATTGAGCTGGATAGAAAGCTGGCGGCTATTCTGGAACAGACTCTGAGTTCTTTTGGTAATGTTACTATCATTAATGATGATGTACTCAAGATTGATCCGGCAGCTTTGCTCCAAGAGCAAAAGACGAAGCTTCCGTCGGCAGTAAATACTCCTTTTAACTATAAGGTGGTAGCTAACCTCCCTTATTATATTACCTCCCCTGTTTTGCGCCACTTTCTGGAAGCTTCGGCTAAGCCACAAATTATGGTGGTGATGGTGCAGAAAGAGGTGGCTGAGGCTATCGTGGCTAGACCTGGTCAGATGAGTGTGCTGAGCATCAGTGTGCAGTTTTATGGAGAGCCAAGAATAATCAGCTATGTGCCGGCTGGCTGCTTCTACCCGGCCCCAGAGGTTGACTCGGCTATACTGCGGATTGACGTATACCCTCAGCCGGCGGTGGCGGTAGGCGATAGAGACAGCTTTTTTGAGCTGGTGCGGGCTGGTTTTACTGCCTCCCGCAAGCAGATAGTCAATTCTTTAACCCAAGGTCTGGGACTATCCAAGACTGAGATTTTATCTTTACTCAAAGAGGTAAGTATAGTGCCACAACGACGGGCGGAGACCCTGACCCTTGACGAATGGGCACAGCTGTGGCAGGTATATACCCGAGGAAGACATGCTGACGGTTCTGGCACCAGCTAAGTTAAATCTGACTCTTGAGGTTCTAGCGAAACGCCCCGATGGCTTTCATGAAATCCGTAGCGTTATCCAGACCATAAATCTAAGTGATAGCCTCCACTTCCAGTTGGGCCAGGGCATCAGCTTTAAGTGTGATGAGCCCAAGTGGCTTTTAGAGAAGAGCCTGGTATCTAAGGCAGCCAGTTTACTTCAGGAGGTTACAGGATGCTCTAAAGGAGCCTCCATAGAAATTAGCAAACGCATTCCTTTGGTATCGGGATTAGGTGGCGATAGCAGCGATGCCGCTGCTGTTCTGCGGGGACTTAATCAGCTCTGGGAATTGGGGTTGCCACTTCAGGAATTAGTTAAATTCGCCTCGCAATTAGGTTCCGATGTAGCCTTCTTTCTTTATGGTGGCACGGCGCTGGTCAGGGGCAGGGGTGAACTAGTAACCCCCCTGCCTCCCTTTCCCCATATGTGGGTTGTCCTGATAGTACCACCCGTACCCAGGCTACCGGGAAAGACAGGGCAGCTTTATGCCAGCCTTAAGGCAAATCACTATACTGATGGGCAGATTACGGAGAAACTTGTGGAGATGCTGAAGGAGGGTAGAGAATTGACGCCGTCTCTTTTGTTTAACACCTTCGAAAATGTGGCCTTTACCCGTCTGTCAAAAACAAACACATACCGTAGTCACGCCATGAAAGTTGGCGCTCCTAATGTTCACCTTGCCGGGTCAGGGCCCACTTTATATACCCTGCTGGAGGACAGGGCTCAGGCTGAGGAACTCTACCTTCGCCTCCAACATCAAAGAATGCAGCCGTATCTGACAGAGACCTTAGCCACAATAGAAAAGGTGGAATGAAAAGCCTATAATTGGGGAGGTTGTTTAGTCAAGGAAGGGATAGATTAGGGGGTGAGGTTGGTAATAAGACTTACCCAGCGGGAGTCAATATTATAAAAAGTCAGAGCAGGTTGGGCAAAACACTATATCCTGATTAAGCGAGTGTAATGTATGGGTTTCAAGCAAATACCAAAACTGCGGATAGGTGATTTGGAGGCTAATATACCAATTGTTCAAGGAGGAATGGGCGTTGGTATTTCTTTATCAGGTCTAGCCTCAGCCGTTGCCAACGAGGGTGGTATTGGTATTATTGCCGCTGCAGGAATTGGTATGCTTGAGCCTGATTTTAACAGAAATTTCAAGGAAGCCAATACAAGAGCCTTGCGGAGAGAAATACAAAAGGTAAGGGAGATGACAACGGGCATTATTGGCATAAACATAATGGTAGCCCTTTCAGATTATTATGACCTTCTACAGATTGCAGTGGATGAAGGCGCAGATTTGGTTTTTCTTGGCGCAGGACTTCCACTAAAGATTCCTAAAATATTGTTGCTGGATGGGTTAAGAAAGGTTACGGTCAAGATTGTTCCAATAGTATCTTCTGCCAGGGCGGTAAAATTGATATTTCAATATTGGGGGAGGAACTACAATCAAGTACCGGATGCTGTGGTTGTCGAGGGCCCATTAGCCGGTGGACACCTCGGATTTAAGAAAGAGCAAATCAATCATCCTGACTATGCGTTGGAAAAGATACTACCGGAAGTAATCTCTGTGATAAAGCCCTATGAGCAATATTTTAATAAAAGCATTCCCGTAATTGCTGCCGGGGGTGTATATACAGGTGCTGATATTTATAAATATATCCAGTTAGGGGCTCAGGGAGTGCAGATGGCAACCAGGTTTGTGGCAACTCACGAGTGCGAT
>CAZQZA010000017.1:0-15310 GCA_964597725.1 uncultured Dehalococcoidales bacterium
CTACAAGCGAGGGCAAACCCCCATTACCTGCCGCCCGGCCGATATGATTGAGCCAGAATTAGACAAAGCCAAGGACGCCGTCAAAGACTTCACTCAGGATATTGGCGATATGCTCATCAGCGCTCTCTATCCCATCACTGGGCTACGTTTCCTGAAATGGAAGTACGGCTTAGAGACCCCACCCCCTGAATTGAAGCCAAAGACCATGGAGGACATAAGGCGTGAAGACGAGCTCATTGCCAAGGCAAAAACTGGCAAGCTAAGAGAGAAGTAGACATTACGGCTGCTGCATGATAAGATGTTCTACGCAGGTTGGTACGCCAGAAATAGCAAGTGTGTGCTAATTTAAGATTTACCAAACATTAAAAGGGGGTGCATTTTGGCAGAAAAGATAACCAAAGAAGAACTTTTAGCTAAAGCACGTAAACCAGCAGAGGATGCTATGAGATTGCATCCATTCTATCGGGGGAAGATGCAGACTATTTCCAAGTGCGCTGTCCGTGATTTTAATGACTTCGCCATCTGGTATACCCCCGGTGTTGCTGCGCCCTGTAGGGCGATCCAGGAAGACAAGGAAAAGGTTTATGAGTATACCAATAAGTGGAATACCGTAGCCGTGGTATCCGATGGCACCCGGGTTCTCGGGCTAGGCGATATTGGCCCTGAGGCCGGCATGCCGGTGATGGAGGGTAAAGCGCTCCTCTTCAAATACCTGGGGGGTGTAGATGCAGTACCTATTTGCCTTGATACTAAAGACCCCGATGAGATAATTCGGACAGTGAAGTTGCTCCAACCATCCTTTGGTGGCATCAACCTAGAGGACATTGCCAATCCCAAGTGCTTCTATATTCTCGATACTCTACGAAAGGAAATGGTAATACCGGTGTGGCATGATGACCAGCAGGGAACAGCGGCGGTTACTTTGGCTGGGCTGGTGAACGCCCTTAAGGTTGTGGGCAAGAAAAAGGAGGCGGTGAGCCTAACTCTAATTGGAGTGGGCGCAGCTAATGTGGCTATCGCCAGAGTCCTTTTCGCTGCGGGTTTCAAACCAGAAAATACTATTTTTGTTGATAGTAAGGGTATTTTACATACCGGTAGGACTGACCTTGAGCAAAAGCAAGCCGAAAATCCCTATAAGTGGGACCTATGTCAGAGGACTAACCCGGAAAAGAGAACTGGCGGCATTGCCGAGGCACTAAAAGGAGCCGATATCTGTATCTCACTATCCAAATCGGGACCAGATACTATCAAGCCAGAGTGGGTAAAAGGGATGGCCAAAGGCGCTATTCTCTTTGCCTGTGCCAACCCCATTCCTGAGATATGGCCGTGGGAAGCCAAAGAAGCTGGCGTCAGGATTATGGCTACGGGAAGGTCGGACTTCCCCAACCAGGTAAACAATTCCACGGGTTTCCCAGCCATCTTCCGCGGCACCCTGGATGTCAAAGCCAAAACTATTACTGACGAGATGTGCATTGCCGCTGCTTACGAGCTGGCCAAATACGCCGAGGACAAGGGCATCAGTGAGGATTATATTAGCCCCACCATGGACGAATCCGAAGCCTTTATCCGAGAAGCAGTAGCCGTAGGGATGAAGGCCATAGAGCAGGGAGTGGCTCGGGATAAACCAACCCGTGAAGAGCTGACCAAACGAGCGGAAAAGATGATTAGGGAGTCAAGAGAAGCCACCGCCCTACTGATGAAGTCCGGGCTGATACCACCAGCGCCAGAAGGCTAATACGGGTCAGACTTACTGCTCGTTGGTTATAGCCCCCTGTTATCACTCATAAAAGAGGTGCAGTAACATGAGAGATATAGAAGCCAAAGAGGTAACCAAGACCGTGTCTCAGCTTTTCCAGGAGGCGTGCTATAAACTCCCTGATGACGTACTAGCTGCCCTCAGGCAAGCACGAGAGACAGAGGAATCATCTGTCGGGCGTGAGGTATTGGATAGGATACTGGAAAATGCGGAGCTCTCGGTTAAAGAGGGAATCCCCCTATGCCAAGACACTGGCACGGCGCTAGTCTTTCTTGAACTAGGCCAGGAGGCACACATCACTGGTGGTGACCTTTATACCGCAGTGAATGAAGGAGTACGCCAGGCATACGACGAAGGCTATTTGCGTAAATCTATGGTAGGCCAGCCTTTCTCTGCCCGGGCAAATACCAAAGACAACACACCAGCCGTTATTTACACTGAGATAGTTCCTGGCGACAAGCTCAAGATTATGGCACTGCCTAAGGGGGGTGGTGCCGAAAATATGACTCGCCTGGCTATGCTAACGCCGTCGCGGGGTCGCCAGGGAATAATAGATTTTGTGGTCAACGCTGTTGATGAGGCGGGTAGCAACCCCTGCCCACCGGTTATTGTGGGTGTCGGCATAGGCGGTACTGTCGAAAGGACGATGCTACTGGCCAAGAGGGCGCTAGCTCGGAAGGTAGGTGAACCCAATCCGGATACTGAGGTTGCCGAATTAGAAAAAGAGCTTCTGCAGCGAATCAATAAACTGGGTGTCGGGCCAATGGGATATGGAGGTAGGGTAACTGCCCTGGCGGTTCATGTTGAGGTTTTCCCGGCACACATAGCCAGTATGCCGGTAGCAGTTAACCTGCAATGTCACAGCGCTCGGCATAAAGAAGCAATTCTCTAGATGAGGTTAGAAAATGGCAGAACAAGCTCGAATGATTGATATTTACATTATGGGTGGGCATTATCAGGTTCCTGAAGGTCTTACCATCCTGACGGCAATGGAGTATTGTGGTTATAGGATGGTTCGTGGCTGTGGGTGCCGCGCTGGATTTTGTGGTGCCTGCGCCACCATCTATAACTTTAGAGATGACCCCCAACTAAGATATGACCTTGCCTGTCAGAAGACTGTTGAACAGGACATGTACCTGGTGCAGATACCATTCTTCCCGGCAGCTAGGGCTCTTTATAATTTGGAAGACATAGAGGCGACTGGTGAAGGAATACTGACTCTTTACCCTGACTTGCTCACATGTTTTGGCTGTAATAACTGCACCAAAACCTGCCCTCAGGACCTTGAGGTGATGTGGTTTATGTCTGATGCTCTGAGAGGAGATATTAAGGAGGTAGCTAATAAGTCCTTTGACTGTGTGCTGTGTGGTTTGTGTGCTGCTAGATGTCCGCAGGGCTTAGTGCCTTATAATATAGCTTTGCTCTGTCGGCGGTTGTATGGTCGTTATCTGGCACCCGTCTCCAAGCACTTAGATGATATGATAGCTGAGATAGACGCTGGCAAATTTGATGCTGAGCTAGAAGAACTAAAAAACATGAGCCAAGACGAGCTACACCGCCAGTATGCCGGGCGTGAGATAGAGCGTGCTTAAAAAATATTGGGATGGAAGGTGAGTCAAATGTATCCTGCTTATATAGAAGAAAGCCTTCGTAAAGTAGAGGCAACCAGAGAGAGACGACTTAAGGAAAGCTTCCCCCGCCTCAATGACGAGGAAAAAACAGCCTTGGTGCACCAATACCACCCCGACTTTATCCTAGAAAGCATGCGTGAGCTGCAGGTAGGGCCGAACAAGGGTGACCGTACACCCAATGAGCTGGCTGATTTACTAGAGGGAAGCAGCTTGGTTAACCCTGATAAGGTTGACCTGAGTAACATTGATTATGATGTAGACGTTCTGGTGATAGGTGCTGGTGGGGCTGGGGCTTCAGCGGCACTGCTCGCTCAGGAAAATGGGGCTAAAGTCCTGCTAATAACCAAGCTACGCCTGGGCGATGCCAATACTATTGGAGCTCAAGCCGGGACTCAGGCGGCTGATAGACCCAATGATTCCCCAGCTATTCATTACCTAGATACCATGGGTGGTGGCCACTTCACTAATATACCCGAATTGGTAGAAGCATTGGTGAAGGATGCCCCTTCAGCCATTAAGTGGCTGGAACAGTTGGGTGTCAACTGGGACAAGGAACCGGACGGTTCAATGCGCGAACTACCGCTGGGTGGCTTATCCAGAAAAAGGTTGCATGCTGCACGAGACTACACTGGCCTAGAGGAAATGCGTGTCCTGCGTGATGAACTCAAAAATCAACAAGTAGATTATCTCGAATTCTCACCAGCGGTAGAGCTAATACTGGATGACAAAGGACAAGTAGCTGGAGCAGTACTGGTAAACCTGGAGACCAATGAGCTGAGTCTAGTTAGAGCCAAAGCTGTGGTCATGGCTACGGGTGGTGCCGGGCGGTTGCATATTCAGGGCTTTCCCACCACCAATCATTACGGAGCTACTGCCGATGGATTGGTATTGGCTTATCGGGTAGGCGCTGAGTTAATTTTCATAGACACAATGCAATACCATCCTACGGGTGCTGCCTTTCCGGTGCAGATTCTGGGGCAACTGGTTACTGAGAAGGTACGGGGCCTGGGAGCCCAGTTAGCCAATATCGATGGAGAGCAATTCATTATGCCCTTAGAAACACGGGATGTGGTTGCTTCAGCCCTTGTCCGGGAGTGCCAGGAGCGCCGCAAAGGTGTTGAAACACCTACCGGGGAATTAGGTGTGTGGCTGGATTCACCAATGATTGAGGTTATACACGGTGAGGGAACTATTGCCCGGGAAGTACCGGCTATGGTTCGCCAGTTTGCTCGATTTAATATAGATATTACCAAGGAACCGATGTTAATCTATCCTACCCTGCATTACCAGAATGGCGGCGTCAAGATTGACCCCAACGGGGCAACTGCGGTGCCAGGATTGTTCATTGCCGGTGAATGCATGGGGGGAGTACATGGTAGGAATAGGCTCGCTGGTAACTCAACGCTGGACATATTTGTCTTCGGCAGGAGGGCAGGTAGAGCCGCCGCTCAATATGCTAAAGAGGTAAAGCCAGGCACCTTGACACTAGATCATATACGCCGATGGCATCGAGACCTTGAACAGGCTGGTTTAGCTGATTTGCGACCAAGCTCCCCACTGCTGTTACCTGACTACTCAAGACATATGCCTGATTACCTATCTGAGCACGCCAGGCAGTCACTATCTGCTGGTCAGGTAAAAATAACCTAGGATTTGGAGAGAGCGATATGCCACTGCGTATCCAGCAGGATGTTAAAGAGATTGAAGGTGTCCTGAACGAAATCTTGAATATTCACTACCCACCGGTGGGTCGGTGCCGGCTCCTCTCCAGCGGATTCAGCCCTGCCCATGCGCTAAATATAACCGAAGACATTAGTGGACACAAGGAGTGCCTAGGCTGCGGCAACTGTGTAGATATCTGTCCTTTCCTGTCTCGTGAGCCATCCCGCCGCGAGAAGACGGAGCAACGGACATCAATGGCACTGGAAAGCATAGTTGGCGAAGACTGTGACCAATGTGATGCCTGTATTCTGGTCTGCCCTCAGGTTGATACTACTATAAAAAACTATGTAGTTAATCGCCGTATGGTAGAGGTTATGTCTCGCCTAGAGCAGCGTATAGGTGATGAAGATGAGCCCGATTTAGACTTGTTCCTGGAGGAAGCTATTAGCCAGGCTTAACTTCTTAAGAAGAGGCAAAAATGGATTTTGAGATACCAGAAGAACTAAAAATGGTGCAAAGTCTAGTAAGAGACTTTGTTAATGACCAACTAAAGTCGCTGGAAAGAGATATCCTGGGACGAGCGTCTGACCTGAGTGATGCCCAAATGTACCTGCCGTCGGAGACGGAGGAGAGACTGAGCCAAATGGCTAAGGACTTGGGATTATGGGGGGTAGGCGTACCGGAGGAACTTGGCGGCGTTGGCTTGAGCACTTTAGGTAATTGCCTGGTTGAAGAAGAACTAGCTCAGACGGTTATCCCCTTCAATTTTGGCGATGTCACCCCTATTCTTTTTGACTGCAATGCCGAACAGAGGGGAAAATACTTTTTGCCGGCACTTAATCGGCAAAAACAGGCTTATCTGGCGCTAATGGAGCCAGATAAGGGAGCCGAGGTCTCCAGTATGGAGACGACAGCCGAAAGGGAAAACGGCTATTATGTTCTCAATGGCAAAAAGATATCACTCTCCCGAGCTAGCAAGGACTATTTTGCCGTTGTGTTTGCTACCACTGCCGCTAACAAAACTAGGGCTGGGGTAACCTGCTTCTTGGTGGATAAGGACACTTCTGGGTTTAGGGTGATTGGCGGCGAAGAGAAGATTGGGTGGCAATCTCAGGTGAGGGAACCTATGTTTCTGGTCTTTGAGAATTGTCGGGTACCTGTGGAAAATATCCTCGGTGAAGAGGGCAAGGCTTTTCACTTGGGTAAGCAATGGCTACCGTCAAGGCGGGTAATAAGGGGGGCTAGATGCGTAGGAATAGCACAGAGGCTACTTGAGGAGGCAACCACCCAAGCTCAAACCTGGCAGTCGTTTGGGCAGTCTATCTCCAAGCGGACTAGCATTGAAGCTGCCCTGGCTGATATAGCTATGGTTATTCGTGCTAGTAGACTTATGGTTTATGAGGCTGCCTGGAAAGCGGATAGGGGAGAGTCGATACGGCGCGAAGCAGCTATGGTGAAGTTATTCGCTACCCAGATGCTCCGTAATGTTGCTGATAGGGTGGCTCACATCTACAATGCCCCGCCATATGTAGCGGGATTACCCATGGAAAGCCTATGCCGCCGGGCTCTAACCACCAGTACTACCGAGCTTGCTTTAGAGTTGCAGAGAAGCATTATTGCTCAGGATATCTTAAAAGGACTGAAAGTCTAGCTAGGAGGATGACAATGGTCAAGAAGGCTACGCTCCCCTTGACTGATGAGACCTTAGAGGACCTCAAGGCTGGGGATAATATTCTGCTTAATGGCGTCATGTATGTTGGTCGTGATGCTGCCCATAAGAGGCTGGTTGAGACGCTTGACCAAGGAAAGCCTCTGCCCTTTGATATCAGGGGGCAGACGATATACTTTATGGGTCCATCTCCAGCTAAACCGGGCCGGCCGATTGGTGCTGCCGGACCTACCACCAGTGGTCGTATGGATGCTTATTCACTCCGTTTGATAGCTGAGGGGCTGAAAGGGACGATTGGCAAGGGCATGCGCTCGCCAGCGGTGAAAGACGCTATGAAGAAATACAAGGCAGTGTATCTGGCGGCTATTGGCGGTGCCGGTGCCCTCATCGCCAAGAGCATTAAGAAATCAGAGGTAGTCGCCTATGCAGAGCTTGGTGCTGAGGCAATTCTCCGCCTTGAAGTAGAAGATTTCCCGGCCACCGTGGTGAATGACATCTATGGTGGCGACCTTTACCAAGAGGGAAAAGCCAAATACAAGATTGACTAGCAATGACATCCTCGACCCTGTATTTTAAGCCAGATGAGACTAATCTTCACTCCTGATAAAAAGATTAATCTATGATTGCTTTAGCATTTTCTTGCCAGTTGCTGGTATAGTTGACGAACTCCGCCGCCTTCTTCGGCGGCTTAGTTATCAGGCTTACGACTACATATATTACTGTAGAAATAATAAGCCCCCATACTGGCGGCCAAAGCCCAAGGGGTTTCATCCCAGCCATATAAAACCAGCCAATTACTATTACACTGGGGATGGAACTGGAGATAACAGCCGTCGCTGTGCCCCGTTTCCAGAAAAATGCTCCTATCAGTGCCGGCAATATGCTCATTAGAGCACCGGAGGACATGGTTGACAAGATGCCAATCATCCCCAGTTTAAGCTGAGCAAATCCCCAGGCTATAAGGAACATTATCGGGATAAGCAGCTTGCCCCAGAATAGCTCTCTATCCTCCGATATTTTGGGGGACAAGGCCCGGTAGATATCTCTACCAGCTATGGACGACAGGCTTAAGACAATAGAGTTAATGGTGGAGACAGAAGCAGCGAATATGCTAATAGCGATGGTCAAAGCTAGTGCCACCGGGACTAGGCTGAGCAAAGCTGGCATAGCCGAATCGGCTTTCTCAAGTCCGGGGACAATATGAGCTGCCGCCAGCCCAAAAATGGTAACCAGCACGGTATAAATCAGGCCGAAAATACCAAAACCGATAATCATACCCCGTATCGACCTGACATCTTTCAGTATGAAAAATCTCTGACTTACCTGGGGAATCAATAGCATGAAGAAAATCCAGGGTAGACAAAGCCCCAGCCACATATTAAACCCCCAGGTAAATTTCAGTTTCTCCGGGATTGAGGCGGCAATGGTGTTGAACATTCCTTCAGGAAAGAAGTTAATCCAGACAAAAGCCAGCAAAGCTAGGCTACCAATGAGCATAATGATACCCTGCAAGGCATCCGTCCAGGCAACCGACCGCATGCCCGCCCACCAGGCGTAAACAAAGGCGATAATGGGTAGAATCAAACTCCCCAGCCAATAGGGAATCCCTCCCCCAGACAGTCCTTCCGCCAGGAGACCAGCACCCATTAGCTGGACGGAGGTATAGGGGATGAGGGTTACGATGAATATTATGGCGACGATTACAGCTATCGCCCTATTTTCGTATCTATCGCCTAATAGCTCTGCCGGAGTAACATAGCCATATTTCTTACCGGCTATCCAGAATCTCGGTATAAACAGTGCCAGCAATACCAATGAAGCTACCAAGAAAACAATCTCAAAGCCAAAAGCGGCTATACCGGTAGCATAGACCAGGCCGACGAGGCCTATCATCATGAAGGCACTATAGACGGTGGCGCTAAGGGTGAAAGCGCCAATGACACTGCCAATCCGCCTATTGGCCAGAAAGTATTCGGTTACTCCCTTACCCAATCTCTTTCTGGCTTGCCAGGAAATTAGAGAGCCAAAGGCAAACCATATTACAATAGCTAAATATATCCAGAGTGGGTTCATTTAAGTAGCTCCTTCCAGGACTTAGCCATATAAATAACTATATAAATAATCACCGCCACCGGCACCAGCGAGAAGAAGGTAAAACCTCCGCTAAATGTAGGCGTGTTTATGAGAACAGTAAATGATATTACAAAAGTCAATATTATTAATACAGCAAAAGCCAAGACTAACTGTAGTTCATTTCTTTTCATTTTTATTAATCCCCGCGTGGCTGCTTAATAATTTTATTGTGTAAGTATACTACTGAACTGCTCGGATTATCAACTTCAGAGCTTATCATTCCAATCCCGTTGGATACTTCCGAATGTAGTCCAGCCCGTCAGGCTACCCATCACAATGACCTCTTATGTTAGTCTACTACAAGATAGGGTAAACAAGAAGGCTGCAGGGCATATTACACCTACAGCCTTGGTGCTGGTCTCAGGGCCTTTCCCAACTAATTGACCCCCTTGAGCTAATTAATGAACCGGACGATGTAAGGGTATTTTAACCAGCTTCTCAGAACCAGTTAATGCCTGGCGCCGATGGCTGAATAGGGGACGGCGCAGGAAGGAAGGAACATCTAGCTCGTCCTCACTCTTAATACCCTTAAGCAATTGATTAAGCTCCTCTTCCTGGCTAACCCCAGGTAGTCCTAGCCGGGAAGTAAATCCGGTAGCGATTAGGGTAATCTTTATCTCCTTATCCATAGTAGGGTCATGAGCCACCCCAAAGATGATGTTGGCTTCAACATCTACTGCTTGTTTAATAACCTCAGCAGCTTCGTTAACCTCAAGTAGGGTGAGGTTACTACCGCCAACAACATTGAATAATACGCCCTTTGACCCATCAATGGAAACATCTAGTAAGGGACTGGCTAGGGCTTCCTTAGCGGCATCTACCGCTCGATTTTGACCGGACCCTCTACCTACGGACATCCAGGCTGGGCCAGCATCCTTCATCACTGCCTTGACATCGGCAAAATCAAGGTTAATCAGCCCAGGGACGGTGATAACTTCAGAGATAGCCTGAACACCATGGCGTAGCACATCGTCGGCTAGTTTAAAGGCATTATCCACCGCTGTCCTCTGGTCGCAGAGGTCAAGCAGGCGGTCATTGGGGATGATAATAAGGGTATCAACCTTGCCTAACAGCCGGACGATACCCTCCTCGGCTATTTGACAGCGGTGAGTGCCTTCAAAGGTAAATGGTTTGGTGACTACAGCAATGGTTAGGGTTCCGCTTTGTTTGGCGATTTCAGCGATAGTAGGGGCAGCACCAGTGCCGGTACCACCGCCCATACCGCAGGTGATAAACACCATATCAGCCCCGGAGACGAGTTCTTGAAGTTCGTCACGACTTTCCTCAGCGGCTTTGGCACCTCGGGTATGGTCACCACCTACCCCCAGCCCCTTGGTGAGTTTTTCCCCAATCTGGATGCGGGTTGGGGCTTCAGTAATGCTCAAGGCCTGGGCATCAGTATTCATGGCGATGAACTCTACACCCTGGATTTCCTCCCGAACCATACGGGTAATGGCGTTGCAGCCACCACCGCCTAAGCCAATAACCTTAATCTTGGCTGGGTTAGGGACAAAGCTTGTTTTTGCCATCTTCCTCCTCCTTTCTTTACCACTTTGTTTTTGTTCCTTAGCGGAACAGACTCTTAATCCGCGAAATGAAATGTCGGATACCAAATCGGCGAGGCTGCCAGGTCTGCATACCTTTGTACTTGGCTCCCCAGAGCAGGAGGCCAACACTGGTGGCATATGCCGGGTCACGAAGGGTATCAGCAATACCATAAATGTTAGTAGGTACACCCACCCTCACTGGAAGTCGAAGTATGTCACGACCCAGTGCTTCAATGCCAGAAAGATTAGCGCTACCGCCAGTGAGAACTAGTCCGCCAGGGACAAAGGTTTCGTATTCAGAGCGTGGCATCTCTAGCAGGATAAGCCTCAATATTTCCTCCACTCTTGCTCGGAGAATATCGCACAGGTCTTGGTAGGAGACACCATGCCCGTCTTCCGATATGGTGCTAAGGGTTTCCATCTTACTTTCGTAAACCGGCATTACACTGCCATACCTTTTCTTCATCTCCTCAGACACATCAAATGGTAGTCCCAAACCAATAGCAATGTCCCTGGTAAGTTGATAGCCGGCTACCGGTAGAACAGCAGTATGCCAGATGCTCCCGTCCTTGAAGACAGCAATATCGGTAGTACCACCACCCACATCAGCCAGTATGATACCTATTTGTTTCTCATCTTCAGTCAGTACTGCCTCACTGCTGGCTAAGGGCTCCAGGATGAGGTCATCAATATCAACGCCAACACCACGAATACACTTGATTAAATTCTGGACAGAAGTTACCGCGGCGGTAATGATATGTGTCTCCACATCCAGCCTGAAGCCGTGCATGCCTACCGGATTCATGACTCCCGTCTGACCATCAACGGCATAACCACGAGGGATAACATGGAGTAGTTTTCTATCAGTGGGAACTTTGATACTCCGGGCACATTGAAGTACTCGCTTCAGGTCATCCCGGCGCACCAGTCGGTCACTACGAGTAATAGCTATTACCCCCCGATTATTTACCGAGGTGATGTGTCTCCCAGTCACGCCAATAAAGGCCGACTCTATTTTAGAGCCGCTGGCTTGCTCTGCCTTTCTTATCGACTCGCGGATTGATTCTTTGGCTTCACTGATGTTGACCACTAGACCTTTGTGCAGTCCCCTGGACGGGGCGACACCTACCCCGATAACTCGAACACCACCCCCTTCATTCATATCAGCCATGGTGGTGCATACCTTAGTAGTACCAACATCAATAGAAGTTAACGTAGTCCGCTTAGCCATCTCCACCCTCCTTTTAGTTAGATTTTGACACCTTTTGGGTTAGGTTTAATTTTCACATTTTTCACATTTTTCACATTTTCCACACCTCCTCTATTCCCATAGTCTAGAAATTTTAGTTACGCTGGAGCGAGGAGAAGGTCACTCGGAGCTTTTTCAGTTGGGCTGGTCTCCTCCAGCCTCCAGCTTTAACATCCGTGGCGAAACACAGTTTTTCCGCAGCCTGGTAGTACTCCTCCTGAGTAGTAATACGCTCCGCCGCCCTCAATTTGGCACTACGGCTACGCGGATTAAGTTGAACCTCTGCGGAAGAAGGAGTAATAGCTTTTTTGTTGACTAATCTCAGGCAGGCGGTGTGCCCACAGACACAGACCGGGGTATTGGGAAGGCAAATGCAGTCCTTTGATTCCTGCTGCATAAGCCGCTTCACTATGCGGTCTTCAAGAGAGTGATAGCTAATAACAACCAGTCTACCTTCAAACCCGAGGAGGTTAATCGCCTGTTTTAATGCTGCTTGCAGATGCTCCAGTTCCTGATTGACCGCTATTCGTAGTGCTTGAAAGGTTCTGGTGGCAGGATGAATCTTGCCCCGCCTGCCCCCGATAGCCTGCTCTATAACTTGAGCCAAGTGAAGAGTAGTCTTTATAGGACGTTCTCGCATAATGTGACGGGCTATTTGACGACTGTAGGCTTCCTCACCGTAGGTTTTTATAAGCTGGGCTAGCTCGTTCCCAGAGAAGGTGTTGATGATATCGGCAGCGGTAACCTCCTGGCTGGGGCTGAACCGCATGTCTAGGGGGGCATCATGTTGAAAGCTAAAACCACGACTATTACTATCGAGCTGAAGGGAGGACAGCCCCAGGTCAAACAGGATGCCATGCACCGGCAAGAAGTCATACTTAAGGCAGATAGCCTGTAAATTAACAAAATTTTCGTTAATGAGAAGAGTTGAGTCTTTATAGGCTTCAAGTCTTGACTGGGCTATTTTTATGGCTTCAGGGTCAGCGTCAATGCCCAATAACTGCCCACCAGGTGAACTCTGCTCTAAGATAGCCGCGGCATGGCCTCCAGCCCCAAGGGTGCAATCAATGTAGCGACCGCCAGGCTGAACAGCCAGCGCCTCAATAGCCTCATTGAGCAGAACTGGAACATGAGTAGCTGTTGACATACTTAGCCTCATTAGCGCCTTTCCAAACTTTCTATAATTTGCCAGGCTTGCTCTTGGCTGCTAGCCTTCTCCTCCTCCCAGTGCACCTTGTTCCAAAGTTCAAGATAAGTATTAGCTCCAGCTACAATCACCTCGTCCACAATCTCAGCATGCTCCCGTAAGGGAGCTGGTAGGGCTATCCTACCCTGCCCATCAATATTGGTGCCAAAGGCAGTGGCAAAGATAGCCCGATTCAGACGTCTCAATTTACTGGGTGTCACTGAACCCGAAGTTAATGAGGTAGCTATTTTTTTCCACTCAGCTACCGGGTAAGCGACAATGCATTTCTCAATGCCCGGTATTAATACCATTCCGTCCTTTAGTTCTCTTCTGAACTTGGGGGGAACAGGTAGCCTACCCTTTTCGTCAATCTTATACTCAAATTCACCGAAGAACATTTCTAACCTCCACTCATCCTCACTTTTTACCACTTTCTACCACTTTCTACCATTCTACAACACCTGCCCCCCCACGTGTCAATACTTTTTGAGTGAATTTTCTAAAATTACCCGATTTCCCTATTTCTAATCAGCCTCACCCCCTACTTAAGTACTAAGAATACTTGAAGTTTTTTCTGAGATACGCTCATGAAGGGACAAAGCGCCCCATCTCCCCCCCCAGTAAGCTACCCCTAATTTTGTTATCTCTCCCATCTGTGGTAAAATAAAACCAGTTTAAGGAGTGGTGTCATGCTTAACTTTGGCATACTCACCATTAGTGATAAAGGGTCACGTGGGCGGCGCTACGATGAGAGTGGCCAGACCATCAAAGATAGGTTATCCCTTCTAGGTAGTGACGTGGTTAAGTATGAAGTGGTCCCCGATGAGATGGATATTATTACCCGCAAACTTACCGAGTGGGCAGACAAGGGGGACATGGACGTTATTCTAACTACTGGTGGCACTGGACTCAGCACACGTGATGTTACCCCTGAGGCCACCCTTGCCGCCGTGGATAAGGTTGTGCCGGGCTTGGCTGAGACGATGAGGGCAGAGACTTTTAAAAAGACACCGTTTGCCATTCTAAGCCGGGCGGTGGCTGGTATTAGAAGAGGGTGCCTTATTATCAATCTGCCGGGTAGCCCTAAGGCAGTTCGAGAGTGCCTTGAAGTAGTATTACCAGTCATTCCTCATGCTATGGAAATTATTAAAGGCGAGGTAACCGAGCACAGCGCTGGTCACCAGGAGGGTTCAGGTTGATGCATATTGATATTTTGACCCTATTCCCCGAGATGTTTGATAGCCCCTTTAGCGCCAGCATTCTAAAACGGGCTATTGACCGTAAACTGGTCAGTGTTAGCCTTCATAATATCCGGAACCACACCCGTGACAAACACCACACTGCGGATGATTATGCCTATGGTGGTGGCATCGGTATGGTACTCAAACCCGAACCTATTTTTGAGACAGTAGAGTCAATAAAATCAGGTTATGCTGACCAGGAGTCCAGCCAGTTGCCAGTTATTCTGCTTACCCCGCAGGGTCGTCGCTTTTCTCAAGAGATTGCCTATGAACTATCAAAGTGTAGTCACCTAATCCTTATTTGTGGTCGCTATGAGGGGGTTGATGAGCGAGTGCGTGAACATTTGGTTACTGATGAGATTAGTATCGGCGATTATGTGCTTAGTGGTGGTGAGCTAGCCGCTATGTTAGTAGTAGACGCTGTGGCCAGGCTACTGCCAGGGGTTCTTGGCTCAGCGGATTCGGCAACAGACGATTCTTATGCCACTGGGCTGTTAGAATATCCCCAATATACCCGTCCGGCATTATACAGAGGCTGGGCAGTGCCTCAGGTTTTACTTTCGGGAGACCATGCTCAAATTGCTAAGTGGCGTCGTGAGCAGGCAATCCAGCGTACCCTAGAGCGTCGCCCGGAGCTACTAGATAAAGCTAACCTCTGTTTAGAGGAAAAACAGCTAGCCAATAGGTTGAAGAAGTCTTAATTTATCAGGAGTCTATCGTATGAGTGTTGCATCACTAGTTAAAGTCAATCCCAATCCTAATATTCCCCCTCTGGCCCCCGGTGACACGGTAAAGGTCAGTAGCAAGGTTGTGGAAGGAGATAGGGAGCGTATCCAGGTCTTCCAGGGGGTGGTAATTAAGGTTCGGCAGGGTGGAGTGGGGGCTAACTTTACCGTGAGGCGTGTTGCCTATGGTGTCGGTATTGAGCGTACCTTCCCCTTATATTCACCCCTAGTAGAGAAGGTAGAGGTCGTGCGGCATGGCCGGGTACGCCGGGCTAAGCTTTATTACCTGCGCGGGCTCAGTGCCAAGGCATCTCGCATCAAAGAAAAACGGGTGGACAGGAAAAAGAAACCGGAGCAAGGTCAAAAAGCGTTAAAAACAGAGTAAACGTAATAAACTCATTGACCTGTTTAAGACAGATGTTGACGATTTTTCCCTTGCTAGCGAGTTACCTCGCTGGAGTACAGGATGGGGTATGCCGAGGTTAGTGTTAATTCACCAATAGCCCAGCGC
>CAZQZA010000018.1:0-15253 GCA_964597725.1 uncultured Dehalococcoidales bacterium
AGGGTAGACGAACGGCTGATACTGAAGGCCTTCGCTGCCGGTGCCGATGGTGTCCTCGTTTGTGGTTGCCACCCTAGAGATTGCCACTACCAGAAGGGCAACCTTAATGCTAGAAGAAGAGTTATGGGCTTGAGACCTTTCCTTGAAGCTGTAGGCATCGGTGGTAAGAGGCTTAGGCTGGAATGGATATCAGCCTCCGAGGCACCAAAGGTAGCAGAGACAGTTAAGGGTTTTACCGAGACTATAAAAGGGCTTGGCCCGAGTCCACTTAATAGGAGGCGAAATGGCTATTGAATATGTGCCTACCATTTGTCCCTATTGCAGTTGTGGCTGCGGCATTTATTTGGTGGTGAAAGACGGTAGAATAATTGGGCAGGAGCCGTGGAAGGAGCATCCGGTAAATGAAGGGACAAACTGCCCTAAAGGAAAGAATGCTTACCACTACCTCTACAGTGAAGATAGGTTGAAGATGCCACTGGTGAGAAAGAACGGTAAGCTTCAGGAGACCTCCTGGGAGGAAGCCCTTAACTTGGTCTCCTCTAAACTAAAGGAAGCTACCCCTGAGAATTTTGGGTTTATCGCCTCATGCCGGAATAGCAATGAGGATGCTTATGTAATGCAGAAGTTCGTCAGGGTGGTAATGGGTACCAATAATGTGGAGTATTGCGGTAGATTGTGCCATTCTCCAGCAGCGGCTGCCCTAATTCCTGCAATGGGCTCAGGGGTGATGCAGATCTCCCAGCCTGAAATCGAGCTTGCCGACTGCATCTTCCTTGCTGGCGTTAATCTCCAGGAGACCTTCCCCCTGATAGCCCGCAGAGTATTCCGGGCGAAAGCGAAGGGGGCAAAGGTTATCTACACCGACCCTAGGAAAACAGCTACAGCAAGATACCTGGCTGACATTCACCTGCCACTGAAGTCGGGCACGGATGCAGCCCTGATAAACGCCATGATGAGCATTATCCTGACTGAGGGACTGGAAGATAAAGAGTTTATTGCGTCTAAAACTGCCGGCTTTGATGAACTACGTGATTTCCTCTCCAAGGTAGATTTGAACCAGGCAGAGGAAATTACCGGCATACCTGTGGAGAAAATCAAAGAAGCGGCAATTACCTATGCCAAGGCAGAGAGGGGTTGCATTCTCTATGACCAGGGTATGTCCCAGCATTATGTTGGCACCGACAATGTTAGGAATCACGCTAACTTAGCTCTTCTCTGCGGGCATGCTGGTAAGCCAGGGAGTGGGATAAACTCAATGAGAGGGCAGATAAACGGTGAGGGCAGTGGTGATATGGGTTGCCTATGTGTTTTCTACCCCGGGTTCAAGCGTGTTGGTGAGGAGTCAGCAAAGTTCTTTGAGGAGGCGTGGCAAGTGAGTAACCTGCCCACCAAGCCTGGCTTCACCTATATAGATATGCTGTATAAATGCCCTTACCTCTATGTGGTGGGGGGAGACCCGATGATGGTCATTCCCGACGTTAATAATGTGAAGAAGGCTTTGGAGAAGGCTAGTTTCCTAGTGGTTCAGGACATATTCCTCACTGAGATAGCTAAGCTTGCCCATGTGGTATTGCCAGCAGCTACCTGGGTGGAGAGGGAGGCTACCCACACCTGGATAGATAGACGGGTGCAGAAGATAGACAAGGTTGTTGACCCTCCTGGCGAAGCCAAGCCTGATTGGTGGATTATATGCCAGTTAGCTAAAAGGATAGGCTACAAGGATAAATTTAGCTTCACCTCGGCTGGGGAGATATTTGAGGAGATAAGAAGCTGTGTTCCCCAGTATAAAGGAATAACCTACGAACGACTGAAGAAGACAGTGGGAGGAATCCACTGGCCCTGCCCTTCAGAGGACCATCCAGGAACACCGACGATGTTCTTGCAGAAATTTAACACCCCTGATGGCTTAGGGCACTTTCAGGTGGTGGAGTATAAACCCCCGGCAGAAGTGCCAGATGAAGAATACCCCTACTTCCTAACTACCGGGAGAAGCATATTCCACTATCATACCGGAGTAATGACGCGGAGAACCCCAAAGCTGGTTGATGAGGTTCCTCGGGGCTTTGTTGAGGTCAACCCTGAGGATGCCACCAAGGCAGGGGTCAAAGACAAGGATGTGGTTACTCTAAGAACAAGGCGAGGTAGTATAGAAGCTGAAGCCAGGGTGACCGATGAAGTACCGCCAGGCCTGCTTTTTGTCCCCTTCCACTTTCCCAATTCCTGTGCCAATGTGCTAACAATCTCAGCCCTAGACCCCAGTGCCAAGTGTGCTGAAACCAAGGTATGTTCTGTCAAGATGGAGGTGAAGTGATGAAAGGGGATATGTACATCACGCGCTCGTCAGACGAGAAGGTACTTAACGAAGCTGAGTGTGGCGGTGCAGTTGCTTCACTGTTTAAATTTGCCCTAGAGACTAAGCGGGTAGACGCTGTACTTGCCATCAAGGCAAGAGGGGGTAATAGATACGACGGTATACCTGTCCTGATCACCAAACCAGAGGAGGTAATAGAGACCGCTGGGTCATTGCACTGCACTTCGCCTAACATTGCGCGCTTCCTTAAGGAATACCTTGATGGTGCCTTTAGCTTGAAGATAGCCGTTGTTGTCAAGCCATGTGATGCTAAGGCAATCATTGAGCTAGTCAAGAGAACCCAGATTAACCTTGATAACCTGCTCCTTATTGGTTTGAACTGTACCGGTACCCTACCTTCAGCCAAGTCAAAGAGAATGATGAAAGAGGAGTTTGAAGTAGACCCTGCCGATGTTGTTGCCGAGGACCTTGAAGACAATAAATTGACAATCAGGCTAAAGGATGGGACTGAGAAGGAGAAGGATTTGGTAGAGCTTGAGGAGAAAGGATATGGGCGGCGAGAGAATTGCCGGCGGTGCGAGACCAATATTCCGATAATGGCTGATGTAGCCTGCGGTAAGTGGGGGACTACTGACAGGAATACAACCTTTATCGAGGTCTGTTCGGAAAAAGGGGGGGATTTTGTTGAGGCAGCAATCGAAGCCGGCTACATTAGAGTGGAACAACCAACTAGCGATACCATAGAAACCAGAGAAAAAAAGGATAAGGAAGCAAAAGAGCTAGCGCAGCAGTGGCAGGAGAAGGATTTCGCCAGCCTCAAAGCAATGAGCACCGGGGAGAGGTTCAATTACTGGTTTGGTCAATTCAGCCGCTGTATCAAATGTTATGGCTGCCGGGATGCCTGTCCCATCTGCTACTGCAAGGACTGCTATCTAGAGGCAGATAGGGGGTTAGTCGATGCCGGAGAAGTGCCGCCTGATATTATGTTCCCTATGATAAGAGCTACCCATGTCATGGATTCCTGTGTCAATTGTGGCCAGTGTCAGGATGTCTGCCCCATGGAGCTACCGCTGTCTCGCCTCATATTCTTGGTGAATAGGGAGTTGGCTGGTATTTTTAAGTATGAACCGGGGATGGATATAGACGCTCTCCCGCCACTACGGACATACACTGATGCCGAGTTAGCAGTAGAGGGGGTTGAACTCACCTTCTAGCTGCTGAGAAAGATGTTTACTTTACCACTGAGGAGATTATAGCTGAGATTGAGGGGGTGCTAGTATGAGCTTTGAACCAAAGATTTTGGGCATTCTGTGCAACTGGTGTTCCTATGCTGGCGCTGACCTTGCTGGTACTTCTCGAAAGAAGTATTCTCCCAATGTGAGAGTGGTGCGAGTTATGTGCAGCGGAAGGGTAGAACCTACCTTTATACTTAAAGCCTTTGAGGCGGGAGCTGATGGTGTTCTCATCTGTGGCTGCCACCCGGTTGATTGCCACTATGCTGAGGGGAACTATAAGGTAATGCGGCGCATTCCCCTGCTAAAGAAGATGCTGTCTCAACTAGGGATTGAAGATGAGCGGGTCCGATTAGAATGGATATCGGCATCAGAGGGTGACCGCTTCGCTTCCATAGTCGATGAGATGACGGAGCAAGTGAGGAAGTTAGGACCTTTTCCCAGGAATGGAGGGAGTAATGGCTAAGTTAAAGTTGGCTCTTTACTGGGCAGCCAGTTGTGGCGGTTGCGAAATTGCCCAACTCCAGATTGGCGACAAACTCCTTAAATTGGCCGAGGCCGCTGACATTGTTTTCTGGCCGGTAGCCATTGACGTCAAGTACAAAGATGTTGAAGCCATGCCCGATAAGAGCATTGATGTCTGCCTGTTTAACGGTGCTATCAGAAATTCAGAACAGGAGCACATGGCTAATATGCTCCGCCAGAAATCTAAGATACTGGTTGCCTATGGCTCCTGCGCCTACGAAGGCTGTATTCCCGGGCTGGCTAACCTGTTCAACCGGCAGCTGATTTTTGAGCGGGCTTATCTGGAAACACCGTCCACCGACAATAATGACGGTGTCTTGCCCCAGACAAACTATCAGGTGCCTGAGGGTGAACTTACCATCCCTGAATTCTATGATACCGTGAAGACTCTTCGGCAAACAGTGGAGATAGACTATGTCGTCCCCGGTTGCCCACCAGAAGAAA
Source organism: uncultured Dehalococcoidales bacterium (assembly GCA_964597725.1). GTDB lineage: Bacteria > Chloroflexota > Dehalococcoidia > Dehalococcoidales > JAUVZE01 > CAZNEL01. The sequence goes on from CAZQZA010000018.1 coordinate 4,513, forward strand.
GGACAACCTGGCTGGCTTTAGAAGCCATAATTGAAGGTAAATTGCCGCCCAAGGGAACCGTAATTACTCATAATGCCAAAGCAGTATGCGATGATTGCTCTCGGAAGAGAGATGTAAAGAAGGTCGAAAAGTTCTACCGAACCTTTGAGATTATTCCCGACCCAGAAATATGTCTTCTGGAACAGGGGCTCCTCTGCGCTGGCATTGCCACCCGAGGCGGCTGTAGTGCTCCCTGCCCACAAGCTAACATGCCATGCACTGGCTGCTACGGACCAGTGGATGGAGTCATTGACCAGGGAGCTCATTTCCTAAGCGCAGTGGCTTCAGTGATTGACTCCAACGACCCTGAGGAAATTCAGAGAATTATTGATGATATACACGACCCGGTAGGTACTTTCTATCGCTACAGTCTGCCTGATTCATTGCTAAGGAGGGCAAGAATAAAATGAGAAAGATAACCATAGACCCCGTCACTCGGTTAGAAGGTCATGGCAAAATAGAAATTTTTCTCAATGATGCTGGCGAAGTGGAAAACAGCTACTTTCAAGTCCCGGAACTGAGAGGCTTTGAGAAATTCGCTGAAGGCCGCCTGGCTGAGGACATGCCCCAGATAACCCAGAGAATCTGCGGTGTCTGCCCTGAAGCTCACCACATGGCATCAACCAAAGCACTGGACGACTTGTTTCATGTTGACCCCTCAAGCCTGGCTAAAAAACTTCGTCAAATTTTCTACAACGCCTTTTATGTTACTGACCATGTCACCCATTTCTATATCCTTGCTGGCCCAGACTTTATTATGGGCCCGGATGCCCCCGTAGCCGAGCGCAACATTCTGGGCGTTATTGCCAAAGTGGGCTTGGAACTGGGTGGAGCGGTAATCAATATTCGCATGAAAAACCACCACATTATCCACATGCTCGGCGGTAGAGCGGTGCATCCTGTCTTCGGCTTGCCCGGTGGTGTCAGTAAAGGACTTAATGAAGAGGAAAGACAAGAAGTTGAGCAAATAGCCAAGGACTCTGTAGAATTTGCCAAGCTTTCGCTGCAAGTCTTTGATGATATTGTACTCAAGAACAAAGAATACGTGGATATGATTGTCAGTGACGCTTACACCCACCGTACCTATTACATGGGCCTGGTTGATGAAAACAACAAGGTCAACTTCTATGAGGGTAAGGTGAGAGTGGTCGACCCTGAAGGTAAAGAGTTCGCCAAGTATGCGCCTCGGGAATACCTTGACCATGTTGCTGAACACGTAGAGCCGTGGACCTATGCCAAATTTCCTTACCTCAAGAAGGTTGGCTGGAAAGGGTTTGTCGATGGCAAGGACAGTGGCGTTTTTCGGGTGGCTCCCCTGGCTCGGCTTAATGCTGCCGACGGTATGGCAACCCCGCTAGCCCAGGAAGCCTATGAGAAGATGTATTCCACTCTTGGTGGTAAGCCCGTCCATCATACCTTGGCCATGCACTGGGCTCGCCTTATTGAGATTATGCAGGCTGCCGAAGAATTACTAAAACTTAGTCAAGACCCCGAAATCACCAGCCCCGATTTCCGCACCATTCCCACGGCTACTCCTGATGAAGGCGTAGGTATCGTTGAAGCTCCTCGCGGTACTCTAACCCATCACTACATTACTGATGAAAGGGCTATAATTAAGAAAGCTAACTTGATTGTGGCTACTGTCAATAATATGGCTGCCGTTAATATGTCGGTCAAGAAGGCAGCTATGGCCCTTATCAAACCAGGCGTAGAAATAACTGAAGGACTACTTAATCGCATTGAAATGGCATGGCGACCATATGACCTTTGTCTTGCCTGTGCTACCCATGCTCTACCGGGAAGCTCGCCGGTACCAATATATGTTTATAATAGTAAGGGAATACTGATTAAGAGCTTGAGCTGAGATTAACTAAGAGCGGCGAGAGGGCGGTGGGCAACAATGAAAACACTGGTGTTAGGTCTGGGTAATCCCATCCTCGGCGATGATAGTGTTGGTCTGCGTGTAACCAGAGCTTTGGAGGGTGTGCTCAACAAAGAACAGGTAACAATCATAGAGGCCAGCCTAGCGGGTCTGGACTTCCTAGACTTGGTGACTGGCTATGATAGAGCCATCATTATTGACGCCATTCAGACCAGAGAGGGAAAGGCGGGGCAGGTTTATCGGCTTGAGCCAGAAGCGTTCGATACCACCCTACACGCTGCCTCACCCCACGACGTAAACTTCACCACTGCTCTTGAGCTTGGCAAGAAGCTTGGCCTAGCCTTGCCCCAGCAGATTGTCATCTTTGCCATTGAGGTGGAAAACGTAACTTCTTTCAGTGAGGAGTGCACACCTGAAGTTGAGCGTGCCATCCCCGTGGTTACCGATATGGTGATGGCTGAATTGGCAACTTCCTCATAGTTACCCGTCCGTCCAATTATTCTGGCACCCCTGATAATTTTCTTGACAGTATCTCACAGAAATAGTAAAATATTTATACACATGGGAAGCTTCTGGACATTCTGCGTCACTTTAAGAAGTCTTTCGAACAGCTAGGGATGATAAAGGAGGTAAGAGAAGATGGCGATGATTGATACCCTGAAAAACTCTGAGCTCTTTGAGGGTTTCGAGACAGAACATCTACAAAGGCTGTCTGCGCTATGCCGTGGGGACTCTTTCCGGGAAGGGACGACGATTTTCAAGGAGGGGAATGAAGCCACGGAGTTGTACATTCTGACGGATGGCAGAGTGGTACTGGACATGGAGGTGCACCCTGTGCCCAGTCGCCCGGCCATACCTACCTCGGTAGAAGTAGTCACCAAAGGTGAGACCTTTGGCTGGTCGGCACTCGTTGAGCCTTACGTATATACGTTGTCTGCCCGGTGCATGACCAACTGCACAGTCCTAGCCATCAAGGGTGACATGCTTCACAAGGCTATGGCCGAGCACGCTGACCTGGGCTTTAAACTGATGGAACGCCTGGCCAAGCTTATCTCCCTTCGGCTCATGCATACACGGCTTCGCCTCACCAGCGGGCTTGGTCTCATTCTGCTTGGCAAGGAGATGGGGACATCCGAGTAATCAGCTTTCCAGGTCTGGAGCAGAAGCGTTGTCGGCTTTAGCAGAGTACACCACCTGGGCAAGCTCCTGGAAAGCTTGGAGGTGGATTGAGTCCGGGGTAAAGCATAGGTTTGGCGATACCGCCAAAGCGGTTGAGGCTAGAGAAAACGGTAGTTCATAGTAGTAAAATGGCTAAGCAGATGCCCACCTTACAAATGAACCAAACGCAATCCCTGCAGATGCGGCAGGAGCTCAGACAGGTCCTGCGAATGGAACAGGCTAACCTGCTGGAAATGCCTGAGGATGAGTTTCATAAGCTCATCATTGAGATAGAGCAGAATCCCCTTTTCCGAAGGCTATACCAGAAAGAAAAGCTAGTCCGCTACCAGAGATTTCCCAGAACCGATATTTCTTCTAGCTTCTATCAACTTAAAGAAGAGATAGTAGCCGATAGAGGCACTCTTGATATTGAATCCCTTTTATTAAACAGGGAGTATATCGTTCGCCAAATACAGAAACTGGGGCTGGAGAAATTCAAACAGTATTTCTTATTCCCTGAATCAGGGATGACTCTTGATGAAATCGCCAGAGAGTGTAACCTGGAGGTTGCAGAGGCCCGGAAGATAAATAACCTTATTGATGAGTTCTCAATTATGAGTGAGTTTTATCATCCCTCCAATGTCACCTCAGACAGCATCCGCTATTCCAAGGTTGCCTCAGTGGAGAAAGATAAGGAGGGCTTTGTTATCGGCTACTTTTCAGCCTCTTTGGCTCGAGGTCGGTATTCGATTGATTACGAAAGATTTGCAGAGTTGGCGGCAGCTGGTGCGTTTACTGAAGCTGAGGTTAAGAAAGTCAGGCAGTTACTTAAGAGGCTGGAACTGATTAATAGCCGTAAGGACACACAAAGTCAAATACTGCAAAATATTATTGACAAGCAAGCACTCTATCTAGGGTCTAGCGACGTGAGGTCTCTTTTACCCTTCAGTCAGCAGGAGTTAGCCGAGAAGATTGGGCTGGCTCCAAGCTCGGTAAGTCGCGCTATCAGGGGCAAAAGCATAGAGACGCCCTGGGGTGCAGAAATTCCTCTTAAACATTTTTTCCCCAGGCCGAAGAGGTTTAGGAAAGAACTGCTCAGGCAGCTTCTTGAAACTGATAATGAGCTCTCTTCTGATGAGGCAATCCGGACCAAGCTCTGGGAGAAATTTGGTGTGGCAATCTCCCGACGTTCAGTAGCAAACTTGAGGAAAGAACTGAGATTTCCGGTGGCTCATAGAAAAACGATATCCTGCCGGGGAGGGTAGATAAGATGAGTATTGTTTACACTGAGCGAGAAAAATGTAAAGGATGCTATGCCTGTATACGTGATTGCCCAGCCAGGGCAATCAAGGTAGAGGAAGGTTTAGCTCAGATAATAAAGGAACGCTGTATCACCTGCGGCAACTGCCTCAAGGTTTGCGCTACAGGGGCAAAGCGGGTGGAGAGCGACATAGGGCTGGTTTGGCAACTCTTGGGGCAATATCCCTCGGCGATTGCTATTGTTTCTTCCTCCTTCCCGGCGGCCCTGCCCGAGATTCGAGCGGGGCAGCTTGTAACCGCCTTGAAAAAACTGGGCTTTAGTGAGGTTATAGAAGACTCTTTTGGTGCTGAGCTTATCGCCCGAGAATACGCCCAGCTTATAACTACGGACAAAAATAGGTCTATCCTGTCGTCCAACTGCCCGGCAGTAGTAGACTATATTGAGAAATACCATCCCCGGCTAATCAGCAATCTGGCACCTATCGTTTCACCCACAATTGCCATGGGCAGAGTGATCAAATGGCGATATAATCCCAAGGCTAAGGTAGTCTTTATTGGTCCCTGTGTTGCCAAGAAGGCTGAGGCTAAGGATGAGAAGGTTACCGGGGTGATAGACGCTGTCCTTACTTTTGCTGAGCTGAAAGAAATGTTCGCCGCCAAAGGGATTGACCCTGAATCTGAAAAGGAAGAGCAATTCTCTGGTCCCAAACCTGACCTTGGTCGCCTAATGTCTATATCCGGGGGGTTACTCAAGGTAATTGGACTCTCCGATGATATTCTGCTACACGATGTCATTAGTGCCCATGGTAGGGATTATGTGGTCAAAATACTCCGGGAATTTGCTCACGGCGATATTACTGCCCGATTTGTCAACCTGTATTTCTGCCATGGCTGCATTGATGGGCCAGTTATCGATAATGAGTTAAGTGGCTTTAGGCGCAAGGAACTTGTCGCCAATTATGCTGCGAGTAATGCAGACCCAGCTCAAACCGAGAGAGACATTCAGCAATATACCGGCATTGACCTCAGTCGCAAGTTTACCCCTCAAAGTGTCGGGCTAGCTACGCCTAGCGATGAAGATGTCCAAAGTGTCTTGGAGCAAATGAACAGGGCAAAACTTGAAGACCGGTTCAACTGCGGTGCCTGCGGCTATAACACCTGTCGGGAGCTAGCCATTGCCGTCTGTCAGGGTCTGGCTGAGGTTGAGATGTGCTGGCCATATATACTTCAGCGGTTGAAGACTACCCAAGAAGGTTTAATCCAGGCTGAGAAACTGACCTCTTTAGGTCAGCTAGCCGCCGCTGTTGCCCACGAGGTTAATAATCCTCTGGCTGGTGTCCTCGTCTATACCCAGTTGCTGACCAAGAAGATAAACAGCGACACGTTCTCCAAAGAGACTGCCCTAGAATACCTATCAAAGATGGAGTCGGAACTCACCCGCAGCACCAAGTTAATCCGAAACCTCTTGGATTTCGCCCGGCAGTCACCCCCGAGGTTCTGGGAGGTGGACATTAACGAGGTCGTTAACCGGAGTTTTGACCTCGCTGCCCATTCAGCACAGTTACAGCATGTACGGGTGACGAAGGAGCTTGCCCCTTCCCTGCCTCAGGTTATAGCTGATTTTGACCAGCTTCAGCAGGTTTGCACCAACCTTATTATGAATGCTATTCAGGCGATGCCCGAAGGCGGCGAGCTGACCATCCGCACCTCAGCCGATAATAGCCAGGTCAAGATAGAGGTTCAGGACACCGGCGTTGGCATTTCTCCGGAGAATATGCGCAAGCTATTCACCCCCTTCTTCACCACTAAGCGGGAGGTAAAGGGGGTAGGCCTGGGTTTGGCAGTGTCCTATGGAATTATCCAGCGCCATCAGGGAAGAATAGAAGTGCAAAGTAAGGAGGGAGAGGGTACTACCTTTACTGTCTATCTACCACTGCACTATGAAGAAAAAGGTTAAGATTCTAGTGGTTGATGATGAAGCCATTGTCCGCGAATCGCTTCGTGACTGGCTTAGCGATGTTGGGCACCAAGTGCTTACGGCAGAAAATGGTCCCCAGGCTCTCGAGGTTATTGAAAAGCAAAAACCGGGCATTGCTATTGTTGATCTAGTAATGCCTGGAATGGACGGGATTGAACTACTGCGGAGGGCCAAGGAAATATCCCCTGGCATTGAGATGATCATCATCACCGCTTATGGCAGTATCCCCACAGCTATTACTGCCATGAGGGAAGGTGCCTATGACTACATCGAGAAGCCCTTCTGCCCGGAAAAGGCAGAGCTATTGATTGAGCGACTGGTGGAGCATAAAGGACTAATTGAGGAGAACATCTCCCTGCATCAGAAATTAGAGGAGCGCTACCGATTTGAGAATATCATTGCCAAGAGCCCGAAGATGCAGCAGGTCATCGAAGTAATTAGGGTCATAGCCAAGAGCAATGCCACTGTATTGATTATCGGCGATACTGGCACTGGGAAGGAGCTGGTAGCACGGGCTATCCACTCCCAGAGCTACCGTAAGGATAAGCCCTTTGTCGCTGTCAGCTGTGCTGCTTTGCCGGAGAGCCTCCTTGAGAGTGAGCTATTCGGACATGAAAAGGGTGCCTTTACCGGGGCTCACGCTCAACGGAAGGGAAAATTTGAAGTCGCCCACAGAGGCACCCTGTTCCTAGATGAGATTGGTGAGATGAGTGCCAATATTCAAGTTCATCTGCTCAGGGTATTGGAGGAGAAGGAATTCACTAGGGTTGGCGGCAATGAGCTAGTTAAGGTTGATGTGAGGGTTATTTCAGCAACCAATAAGGATATGAAAACGGCGATAGCCAGTAGTCAGTTTCGGGAAGACCTTTATTACCGCCTCAACGTGGTTACTATTGAGTTACCACCGTTGCGGGAGCGGAAAGAGGACATGCCTCTCTTAGCCCAGCATTTCTTGAAGAAGTTTGCTGCAGAAAATCAAAAAGAGATTACCGGCTTTTCTCCTGAGGTTACTGATTTTCTTCTGAAATATGAGTGGCCGGGTAATGTTCGCGAACTGGAAAATGCTATTGAAAGGTCAGTCATCTTAGCCAAAGATTCCTACATTGAGGTTGCTGACCTTGCTCAGGGGAACCTATCACTGGCTCGCTCGACTCCACTGGGGCAAAGCCTTGGGAAGATGGAGAAAAACCATATCCTGACTATACTTAACGAAACCAGCAGCAACTATAGTGAAGCTGCCAGAATCCTGGGAATTTCCAGAGCGACACTGTACAACAAGATTAGGGCATATGGATTGGCTGTAAAGAAAATAGACAGTAACTGATTAACTCTTTTACAATTGAGCTTTCTGCTTGAAGCAGAGATTCAGGCCATCCTGACTATTTAGGATGGCCTTTTGTTTTGGCAAGAAAATTGCAGTTGAATAGAGTAGAGGTGATAAAGAAGGCAAAGCAGACAATGCCGGAGAAAAAATAAGAGGAGGTGAAAAGATGAAACCAGTATTGGTAGTAGATGATGAAGCTACTATGAGGGAATCTCTCCGAGATTGGCTAACCGATAGCGGTTACCACGTAGAGACTGCCGAGGAAGGCGAAGAAGCGCTAGAAGCTATCACTAAGCAGGACTTCGGTATTGCCATTCTTGACCTGAAGTTGCCGGGAAAGGATGGGCTTGAGGTATTAAGGGAAGCTAAGGTAAAGAGACCACAGCTTAAGAGCATCATCATCACCGCCTATCCCTCAGTACAGACAGCGGTGGAGGCGACGAGAGAGGGTGCTATTGGGTATTTACCCAAACCCTTTGACCTCAATGAGCTGGAGAACTTGATCCGGGAGACTCTGGGTCCGGTTCAGGTAGAGATAAAGCCGAAGGCTATCACTGAAGAAGCTGTAGCTGAACCAATCGTAGTCGAGGAGGCTAGGGTTGAGGAGGTCATAGCTATTGCTCCAGAGGAAATCCCAGTTCACCTCATGCAGGGTAAGGCTCACTTTGAAGCTGGTCGGTATCAGGAGGCTCTAAAAGAGTTTCAGGCTATCCTGGCTGTTGCTCCGGGAAGCATTGAGACTCGGGTTTGGCTCCGAAAGACAAGGGAAGCGCTGGCCAGGCCAGAGATCGAGGCGGTAACAGAAGGGGAGGCTGCTCCGGTCGCTGAAGAGGTCAAGCCAAAGGAGTGCCTGTGGATGAAGATGGGGATGGTTGCTTACCGCATCTGCACCAGCGACTACGACTGCATCACCTGTGAGTTTGACCAGATGATGCAGGAGAAGATGGCTGCTGGAGCTCCAGAGCTTGATGCGGCGCTGGAAAGATTGAAGGAATTACCTGGTAGCCAAAGGCTCTGCCGCTATGCACTTAAGGGTGACGTCTCCTACCGGCTTTGCAGCCGTCTCTTCCAGTGTGCCACTTGCGAGTTTGGTCAAATGATGGAGGATGCTCTTCAGCAAAAGCTGGTTAAACTGGCTGCCCGGCGGGAAGCTCTGCGTAAGAAAGAGGAGCGGGCTAAAGCATAACCAAGAACCTCCAGGTTGTTAGCATATAGTCAAGGGGTACGCTCTTGTTGCTAGGTGTACCCCTTGCATCATAAAGGTCAAGCATGTATAATAGGCGATAAAGTGGATATCCCAGAGACATCACAGGGAGGAAAATTATGGGAGCCCAGAAAAGGAAGATTCTACTCGTAGAAGATGAGGCTGTGGTGAGAGAAAGTGTGCGGGACTGGCTTATAGAGGATGGATATGATGTTGAGTGCGTTGAGACCGGGGAGGAAGCCTTAGAGAGAATCAAAGAGGAAGAGTTTGGCGTTGTCGTTCTTGATCTAAGGTTGCCAGGCATCGATGGTCTGCAAGTATTCGAGCATGTCAAAGAGATGACACCCGAAACTAAAGGGATAATCATTACTGCATATCCTTCAAAAGAAACACAGGAAAAGGCAAAAAGATTGGGACTCCTTGACTATTTGCCCAAGCCTTTCAAGGTTGAAGAGTTGGAAAAGATAGTCAGTGGGGCGCTAGGAGAATTAGAAGAGAAAAAATTAGATAAAAAGCATGTCTGGTTGGAACTCGGGGCTGTTTCTTTTCGCGTGTGCACTCACGACTATGAATGTGGCTCATGTGCCTTTGCTCAGGACATACAAGATAGATTTGGAACCATCGCAGTGATTGGTGAAAATGAAGTCGCCAGACTCAAACAATTGCCTGGGAGCCAAAGGCTATGCCGCTATGCCTCAGTGCATTTTGTTCCAAAGGAAAAATCGCACTGAGGCTAAATATAGCAGGTCTAGCATGTCCTCAAAGGAAAACACGCTATTCTCGTCAGCCTATGCTACTGCCAATGCATAGGCTGTTAGCGGTGGAAGCGTTCTAGCTAGAGTGCCTATTCTAGACATATGATAAGCAGTCTAAAATATAGAAGCCACTGGGTTATATAAATATGGTCAGTAAACCGATTTTGATTGTCGACGATGAGCCAATAGTGCAAGAGTCAATCAGGGATTGGCTTAAGGATGCTGGTTACCAGGTAGCGACAGCAGAGAGTGGCGAGGAAGCACTGGAACTGATTGAGAAACAGGACTTCAGTGTTATGATTGTGGATGTGAGGCTACCAGGGAAAACCGGGATTACGGTGCTAAAAGAGGTGAAGGCACTAAGACCAGAGATAAAGTCAATTATTATAACTGCTTACCCCTCAACAGAATTGGCAGCTGAGGCGATGAAGCTTGGTGCCGTCGATTATCTAATCAAGCCCATTGCCCCTGATGACCTGGAAAGACTTATCAGAGAAACCCTTCTTAAATGCGAGGATAAATAATGAGGAGGCCACAGAGATGCTAGGAAACTCGGTTTTGATTGTCGATGACGAACCAATAGTACGAGAGTCAATCAGGGATTGGCTTAAAGATGCTGGCTACCAGGTAGCGACAGCAGAGAGCGGTGAGGAAGCCCTGGAAATGATTGAGCAACAGGACTTCAGTGTTATGGTCTTGGATATAAGATTACCAGGGCAAACTGGAATAATGGTACTGGAAGAGGTAAAGGCACAAAGACCATGGATTAAGTCTATTATCATAACTGCTTATCCCTCCGAGCAAACAATATCTGAGGCAAAAAAACTTGGTGCCATTGATTATCTCATCAAGCCCATCGCCCCTGATGACATGGAAAAACTTATTCGAGAAACCCTTGACTCGGTAGGCCAAGAGCCGACAGTTACAACCGAAGTAGCAGTACAGCTACAACCCCCCACCATAGAAGAGATTGCAGTCAAGAAATCCTTCGTTATTACCAAAGATGTGCTGAAATCCACAGTGGAAAATCTGATTAAAGAGACAGAGCTAGTCGGGGTAATAGCTAAGCAGGGTAAATACGTTTACGATAAGATTGCAAACTTTGAAGAGCTCCGCCTCAACTATGATGTTACAATTGCAC
>CAZQZA010000019.1:0-14740 GCA_964597725.1 uncultured Dehalococcoidales bacterium
GATTCGAACCCACGGTCGGGAAACCCGACACGCGCTCTCCAGGCGCGCCTGTTAGACCACTCCAGCACCTCTCCAGAATTAATTAAATGTGTATTTTGTTAATTCAATATCTGGCGGAGAGGGTGGGATTCGAACCCACGCTCCACTAAACGTGGAGACCGCTTTTCGAGAGCGGCACCATAAACCACTCGGACACCTCTCCTGTCCAGTAATTATACCACACGCTTTACGAGTTTGCCCCCTGTATAGTATGCTTTTAGCATACGGTTAGTCTTGAGGAGTTTCAGCTTTGGTCTGGTTCAAATTTCTGCTGTGTGTGGTCATCATCTTATTCGCCGGGACGAAACTAGCCCGTTACGGAGATGCTATTGCCGAAAAGACTGGTTTAGGGCGGATATGGATAGGCTTGGTGCTAATAGCTACCGTAACCACCATGCCTGAGCTGGCAACTGGGGTGAGCTCGGCTGCCTTAGTTGGACTTCCCGATTTAGCTCTGGGCACCCTACTTGGCAGTTGTCTGTTCAATTTAACTATCCTGGCGTTACTAGACATTCTCCACCGTCCCACTCCAATTTTGAACCAGGCAAGCTTGCGACACATAGCCTCAGCTGGCATGGGTATACTACTTATTGCCATCGCCGCGGGGAGTATTTTTGCCGGGGAGAGGTTTTCTGGACTAGCTCTGGGATGGGTGGGCATCCCTAGCATTGTCATTATTATAGTGTATTTGATAGGTACGTGGCAGATGTTCCGCTTTGAGCGCAAGCACCAGTTAGTGTCACCACAGGCTGCTCTTCTTCAGTATGAGGAGGTTTCTACAAAGACGGTTTGTCTCAAGTTTGCCTTGGCAGCGATAGCTGTTATTGGCGCTGGAATATGGCTATCATTCGTTGGTGATGAGATTGCTGAAACTACTGGCTGGAGTGCTAGCTTTGTGGGTAGTCTATTTCTAGCCATTACTACCTCACTGCCTGAGTTAACGGTTGCTATTGCTGCTCTCCGTTTGGGTGCCGTAGATATGGCAGTGGCTGACATATTGGGTGCTAATATGCTAGACATGGTTGTTATCACCTGGGCTGACCTTTTCTATACCCAAGGGCCTATTCTCTTTCAACCTCGTTCCTTGGTGTCAGGCGCTCATCTCACCACCGCTATGGTGACCATAATAATGAGCCTCGTGGTTATTGGCGGGCTCCGCTTTCGACGGAAGAGCAAAACCTTCATCGTTATCAGTTGGTATGGTCTGGCTCTAATTGGACTCTATATTTTTGGTGCCTATGCTCTGTTCATTTCAGGCGTTGGTTTGGGATAAGCCCCTTATGGGCACCAGTCTGGGGAGGCAGTTGACTTGGCTTTCTTCCTGGGGTAGTATCTAATTATTCAATTACAGAAGTTCGACTATACTAATATGATTTGCCATTAGTGGGCAAATAAGCTATAAGTAGAGCTGAATTAAGTATCTGGCTACAGAGGGAGAGTCTATGATAGCTAGATGTCGGTACCGTATTTGGCTTGCCTGGCGGAGGATAGTGCACCGTCCTGTATTATCTATCCTCCTCATGTTAGTATCTCTCTATCTTGGCGCGGCTCTGGTTGTTGTGGCGTATGAGAAGGTTGGCTTCGGCGGCGCCCTGATGGAAATCTTTCCCGCCTTCTTTGGTGAATTGGGAGTAGTGGAGAGCCCTTTTGTAGCTGTCCAGATTAGCATTATAGTTGGGATATTAGCTAGTGTTACCTTCATAGCCATTCTTACGGCAAAAATTACTAGCGTGCTTGTTGAATTCATAAGGAGAGGAGGGAGCATGGCCAAGAAAGTCAACTTTTCGGGTCATACCATAATCTGCGGCTGGAATTTTCAAGGAGAGCGAATTGTTAACGAGCTATTGTCGGCTAATGCAAAGCACCAGCGAGGAGTTGTGGTTCTGACTGATAGGGAAGAGCGACCAATAAAAGATGAGCGAATTGAGTTCGTAAGGGGTGACCCCTCACAAGACACGGACCTGATTCGAGCCGGGTTGATGAGGGCTGACAGCGTCATCGTGCTTACTGACCTTACCAAGGGGACTAACGAGGCTGATGCTGAAGCCCTTATGGTCGTGCTGGCGGTGGAATCCGTAAACCGGAAAGTCCACACCTGTGTGCAAATTATGAACTCGGCTAACCGCATGCACTTAGAACGTGCTCATGCCGACGAGATTATTTGCCTTGACCAGGTGGGAGGAAGTCTAGCTGTAGCTTCAGCCCTGAATCACGGTGTTTCGCGTATAGTATCGGAGTTGCTCACCTTCAATATAGGCAGTGAGTTCTACCGCTATGATGGCCATATATCGGATAGATTGGTGGGGAAGGAGTTTGCCGAAGCAATGCAAGTGCTAGCACAGCAACACATAATACTCTTGGCGGTGGAAACTGACCATTCTAAAGAATTACTACAGCAACTGAGCGCCGATGTCGTATATAAGTTGCCAGAAGAGGACAGGGTAATAGTTGTTAACCCACAGTCCCGGTATGAAATTCGCCAGGGCGATGCTCTCTTTGTAATTGCGGAATCAAAGCCTACCAAACTGTGAAAGTATTGTGTGGTATTCTCTCTAGGTACGATATAGCAGAAGACTGTTCTTCCTACGCTAAGTCTAGCACTTTACTCTTCATGGAATAGGCTACCTCCGTTTCGCTTTAGAAGAATTTGTGCTATAATAGCGTGGTTTTTGTCTGGTTTCTGATTTAGATAGATTATGGTAATAAGTCAGATTCTTGCCACTATTATATTCTTGCTGATGTTCACGGTTATTGTCATTGGCAAGGTGCACCGAGTTATTCCCGCAGTTATTGGCGCTGCTCTCACCGTAATAGTCGTTTTCCTCATTGTCATGCAAAGCACAGAAGCCGTCGTCAATGTTCTGAGCCTGGGACAGATGGGGGAATTACACTTCTGGTTTCCAGGTGAACAACATATAGAATCCCACGGAGTGAACTGGCAGACAATTATCTTTATTGGCGGCATGATGGTCATGGTTGAGGGGCTGGGTGCGGTGGGGTTCTTCCGCTGGATATGCCTGTATACAGCTAGGCTCGTCGGTTGCCGGGTTATCCCTATCCTGATTGCCTTCATGTTACTCTCTGGTTTTTTGTCAATGTTTATTGATAGTATCACCGTGTTACTATTCTTGACCTCGGTAATCATTGAGCTGGCACGTATGCTGAAATTCAACCCGATTCCCCTAATCATCGCCGCAATTTTTGCCGCCAATTGCGGCGGTAGCGCCACCATGTGTGGTGACCCACCCAATATAATTATTGGGACGGCCTTTGGGTATACCTTTACTGACTTTGTCGTTAATACCGGTCCCATTGCCTGGATAGGGATGCTTGCCGCCTTAGGTTTCTTCTACCTTGTCTTCCGCAAAACCCTCACCCAGTCTGCCGAACCTGAGACTTTAATGAGCCTGTGTCCAGTCCCATCAACAGCCATTATCAACCCTCGCCTGTTTAAGATTAATACTGGCATCTTCATTCTGGTGGTGATTTTGCTGATTACCCATGCCCAAACTGGGCTCTCAGTAGCTATCATCGGTGTTATTGCCGCCATCCTTACCCTGCTCTTTGCCGGGTGGGGAGCGCCACAGGTCTTGAAGCATGTCGACTGGCGTACCCTGCTTTTCTTCGTCGGTCTGTTTATCTGTGTAGGTGGACTGGAAGAAACCGGCGTGCTGAAAATGATAGCGGAGTACATCAGTGAGATATCAGGGGGAAACATCCTGCTGGTGATACCTATTATCCTCTGGGTCTCCGCCTTTGCCTCCGCCATAGTGGATAATATTCCTTTTGCCGCCACCATGGTTCCCGTAATCAGGCAGTTATCGCAGACAGCCGGGTTCCCTTTACCAACATTAGCCTGGACTCTAGCTTTGGGTACCGATATTGGTGGCAATGCTACACCTATTGGGGCCTCAGCTAATGTAGTCGGCACCGCCATTGCCGAGAGGGAAGGCTACCCGATTAGCTGGGGGACGTTCCTGAAATATGCCCTACCAAGTATGATTATGGTAGTTGCCCTCTGCTGGCTATACTTAATTATAAGATACACTTAATTGAAGTACTGATAGGCAGGTGATAGTGAGTTTTATTAATAACGGCTTATTATCTAGGTGGGGGTGGAAAAATGTATGAAAGAATCCTGGCACCGTTGGATGGCTCAGAAAGAAGTGCGGCAGTAATCCCCTATATGACAGAGCTAACCAAGAAGCTGGGGTCTGAGGTTACTCTACTTCGAGTAGTAGAGTCTGGTAAGCATGTTCATACTATTGGTGGGCTGGACTATGTCCCATTCAAAGACTGGGATATAGACAAGGTGAAAACAAGTGCCCAAAGGTGCTTGGACGAGGTAAGTTCTAAATTAGCCGGGGCAAAAGCTACTGTAAAGTATGAAGTCCGGGTTGGTGATGCTGCCCGAGAAATAATCAAACTGGCTGCTGAAACAGGCTGTAGTTTAATCGCCATGTCAAGTCACGGGTACTCGGGCGTTGAGGCTTGGGCTCATGGTAGTGTTACTGGCAAAATTTTACAGACCAGTAAACAATCGCTTATGTTCGTACCGTCACTAGGCGTGCCTAGATAGTATTTTGTTGTTTAATTATTTACTGTGTAGTATCATAGAAGTGGCGGCCCCTGTAGCTCAGATGGATAGAGCACCAGCCCCCGGAGCTGGGTGCGAGCGTTCGAGTCGCTCCAGGGGCGTTTTTTTGGGGATGAAGAGGAGGTTAGAGTGGTTGTTACCAATCGGCTTGTTGAGATTAGATGGCACGGTCGGGGTGGTCAAGGGGCGGTTACCTCTGCTGAACTACTAGCACGGGCAGCGATAAGCGAGGGTAAATATGCTCAAGCCTTTCCTAGCTTTGGCGCGGAAAGGAGGGGAGCTCCAGTATTGGCCTTTGTGCGAGTAAGCAAAAATGAACCTATCCGGATAAGAGCCGAAGTAACTGAACCCGATGTGGTAGTAGTTCTTGACGCTGGCCTACTTCGCATTATTGATGTTACCTCAGGTCTTAAAAATGGTGGCACGTTCATAGTTAACACTACGAAGTCGGCTGAGAAAATCAGAGCTGAGTTTAGCATTAAGTGGCGACTAGCTACGGTTGATGCTACTAGGATTGCCCGGGAGACGTTGGGAGTTCCCATTACTAATACCACTATGATTGGTGCCTTGATAAAGGCTACTGGAGTGATTGGGTTAGAATCCCTGGTTGAGCCAGTAAAGCAACGGTTTGGCCGCTTAGCCGACCGAAACATCAATGCCATGAATAGAGCCTATGAAGAAACTGTGGTGAAGGAGTAAGTCAATTGGCTAAACCAGAAGCTGCGTTAACCTGGAAAGACCTAGAAATTGGCTTCATAGTAACTGAGCCGGGGAATGCCAGCCAATATAGAACTGGTGACTGGCGGTCTCAAAGGCCAACCTATGATTTTAAGAAGTGCATAAAATGTGGTACTTGCTACATTTGTTGTCCTGATGGGTGTATTAGCCAGAACGCTGAGGGATATTTTGAGGCTGATATGTACTATTGCAAGGGATGTGGCATTTGTGCTAAAGAGTGCTCATCAGGGGTCATAACCATGGTAGAGGAAGAGGAATAATGGTTAGTAAGGCGGGAATAGAGGTATCGGTAGCCATTAGTGAAGCGGTCAGGCTAGCCAATACCGATGTTGTCGCCGCCTATCCCATTACCCCACAAACTCACATTGTTGAACACCTAGCTGAGCTGGTGGCTAATGGTGAATTAAACGCTGAATATATTCCGGTTGAATCTGAGCATTCAGCAATGAGTGCTTGCCTTGGGTCAGCAGCCGCTGGCGCTAGAACCTTTACCGCTACCGCCGGTCAGGGGTTAGAGTTAATGCATGAGGTGCTGTATGTTGCCTCATCGATGCGGCTACCAATAGTTATGGCAGTGGCTAACCGGGCTTTATCGGCACCAATAAGCATCTGGGGTGACCACTCCGATGTTATGGCAGTTCGCGATACCGGCTGGATTCAAATATTTACCGAAAATGGGCAAGAGGTCGTTGACAACGTCCTGTGTGCCTTCCGTATCGCCGAAGACCGAAGGGTTTTGCTCCCGGTAATGATTCACCTCGACGGATTTCACCTAACACATATGATTGAACCGATAACTTTCCCCGAACAAGGTAAGGTTGACCGATTTATCCCGCCTAATGACTACCCCTTACCTCTAGACCCTAATAAGCCGGTGGCAATGGGAGGGTTTGGTCCTCCATCTATATATTCAGAGACCAAGTGGGCTCAGGAAGTGAATCTGAGAACAGCTAAAGAGGTGGTTCTCCAGGCCTGGAAAGAGTTTGGGGATGCCTTCGGACGATATTACTCCCCGGTAGAATGCTATCGTTGTGATAACTGTCGGGTGTTGTTGCTCACTATGGGGAGTTTCAGCGAGACAGCTATGGCAGCTATCGATAAGATGAAAAACGAGGGTAAGGATGTCGGGTTGATAAACTTCCGTCTGTGGCGTCCCTTCCCCTTTGACGAAATCCGCCAGGCAGTCAAAGATGCTGAGGTTCTCATCGTGCTTGATAGAGCCCTTTCCTTTGGTGGGCCGGGGGGGCCGGTTTGCTCTGAGATTAGGTCAGCCTTATACCAGCAAGATAAGAAGCCAAAGGTAATCGGTTTCGTTGGCGGTCTTGGGGGTAGGGATATCTCCGTTGCTGGCTTTGAAGAGATGATTAGTCGGGGTATAGAAATCTCAGAGACAGGGAGTAGCCGAGAATTTGAAATATTTGGGGTGAGGGAATAATGGCAGAGCCTACTGTTTATACTCCCAAATCAATAACTGAACTAATGACTGGGGAAGAGAACTTTGCCCCTGGTCATCGGGCGTGCATTGGTTGTGGTGAGGCGCTAGCCGTGAGGCTCGTCTGTAAAGCACTGGGGGATAGTGTAATAATTGTCAATGCCACCGGTTGTATGGAGGTAGTTTCGTCACAGCTGCCTTATACCTCGTGGAGAGTTCCCTGGATTCATACCCTGTTTGAGAATACTGCTGCTGTGGCTTCTGGCATAGAAGCCGGCCTAAAAATCCTGACTAAGAAAGGAAGACGGCTATTGCCAGATGTTAAGGTAGTAGCTATGGCTGGTGACGGCGGTACCAGTGATATCGGGCTTCAGGCGCTGTCCGGGGCATTGGAGCGAGGTCATAATTTTATTTATATTTGCTTTGACAATGAAGCCTATATGAATACCGGCATTCAAAGGTCGTCAGCTACCCCCTATGGTGCCTCTACGACCACTTCTCCGGCGGGTAAGGTGAGTATCGGACAAATTACTTGGAAGAAGAATATGCCAGCCATTGCTGTGGCGCACGATATACCCTATGTAGCCACTGCTTGCCCTAGCTATCCTTTTGATTTGATGACCAAGGTGTCAAAGGCAGTAGCGACTAACGGCCCGTCTTATCTTCATATTTTGTCGGTTTGCCCCACTGGTTGGAGGTGCCCCACCGAATTAACCATCGAGATAGGTCGCCTGGCAGTACAGACGAGAATATTCCCGCTATATGAAGTAGAAAATGGCAAATACAAGCTAAGTCTTGATTTACTTAAACTTAGACCGGTCACCGATTATCTGAAGCTACAGGGGAGGTTCCGGCACCTATCTGAGGATGTAATAAATGAGATACAGCAGAGGGTGAATGAGGAATATATCAAGCTTAAGGAGAAGGTAGACGGAAAGTCTCTAGCTTGACCTCCCAGTAAGTGCTGAGCTATACTTTCGACGTACGGGGTGTAGCGCAGACGGTTAGCGCGCAGCGTTTGGGACGCTGAGGTCGGAGGTTCAAGTCCTCTCACCCCGACCAGTTAATGCGAAAGAGGCGCACACGGACTAGATAAACACTTCGAACTGGTGTAAGCTTGACCAAAATTGCTCTCAGTAAATGGACATTTATAAAAAGTTTTGGTGCCTTAGAGAACATCGCCTAAGCTGAACACTGTGGAAGTTCTTCTTCAATAGTCAAATTGACTAGGGTCAAAAAGTGGATAGTAAGGTAGAGACTCCCGAAAGACCTGTGCTAACCTTCCTATACTGGATGTCCTAGCCCAGCTCTTTCACCAGAAGCTCAATACGGTTGAGCGCCTCATCTATGTCCGCAGCCCCAACCATGCGGTGGGTAACAGCCCGCACTCTTCGCCCACCACGATGCAACAACCTGACACCCTGGGTGCCCACTCGCTGGACAAACTCAGACCCGGGGATGATGGCCGGCGACTCAAATACCACAATATTGGTCTGAACCTTCTCTGGGTAGATGGTGATGCCGGGGACTTGAGCCAGGCCATACGCTAGGCGCCGAGCGGTGGCGTGATCCTCCGCCAGACGATTAACCATTTTCTGGAGGGCAACGATACCAGCGGCGGCAATGACTCCAGCTTGGCGCATTCCCCCTCCCACCATCTTTCGCCACTTACGGGCCTTCTCCACAAACTCTCGGGAGCCGCAGAGGAGAGAGCCTACCGGAGCACTGAGGCCCTTGGATACGCAGAAGCAGACAGAATCAGTGGCCTTAGCTAACTCGCTGGCGGGCACATCTAAGGCAACAGCAGCATTGAAGATACGGGCACCGTCCAAGTGAACCCGAAACCCATGCTGGTGAGCGAGCCCGGCAATAGCGGACATGTAATCTGGGGTTAGGACAGCACCACCACAGCGGTTATGGGTATTCTCCAAGCAGAGGAGGGCAGTCTGAGGATGGTGGATATTCTTCGGTCGGATAGCCTCCTCAACTGCACCAGGGTCTATCCGACCATCCTGGTCGTTCGGAATGGTGCGCATAACGACCCCTCCCAAGGCAGACGCACTTCCCACCTCGTACCAGAACATATGGGCCTCGCTGCCTAGTAGAATTTCGTCGCCGGGGCGGGTATGAGTCAGGACAGCAATGAGGTTGCTCATAGTACCGCTGGGGGTAAAGAGGGCGGCTTCCTTCCCCAGCATCTGAGCCGCCAGTTCCTCCAGACGATTGACGGTGGGGTCTTCCCCGAAGACGTCATCCCCTACCTCAGCCTCATACATGGCCCGGCGCATTTCCTCTGTCGGCAGAGTTATTGTATCGCTACGCATGTCAATCACCTTCACGAGGGCCACCTCCCTTCTTTGTTCTTTCTTCTCTCCATATTATCACATCTATGTGAAAGATATGCCTCAGCCGCGTGAAAAGAACTACATACCAGTGGACAGGCATAACCAGGCAGGTCGCCTCTGATTACACTAATATATTTAGGCATTTCTCAAGTCCTCTTTCACATTTTAACCCAAATGTCTTCGAGAAGGCATCAAGCAAGCTACCGATAACAGCTTCGACTTCTACAGGGTACCCCAATAATTTTGAAATTGAGGTTATTACTACGCCCTTGATGCCGCAGGGGTTTATATACTCAAAATGCTGTAGGTTAGTATTTACATTCAAAGCGAAACCATGCATAGTAATGTAGCGGCTAACATGTATACCTACAGAGCAAATCTTCTCCTCACCTACCCAAACACCACCCGGGTACTTTGTCACTCGCTGCCCCTGAATACCAAAAGTAAGCAACAACTTAATAACGACTTCCTCTAGTTTTCGGATATATTCAAGCACGCCAAAACCATTTTCTTTGAGGTTAAGAATGGGATAACCTACAAGCTGCCCCGGACCATGATAGGTAACGCTCCCCCCCCGATTGCTGGGAAAGACAGTTATCCCCTCTTGAGCAAGCGTCTCTGCGGAAGCAATTATATCTTCTTCCCCCCTAAATCGCCCGGTGGTAAAAACTGGAGGATGCTGTAGGAGCAGTACTACATCAGGAATTTTGCCCTCAGCTCTGGCCTGCACCAGTATTTGTTGTCGTTTCAGGGCAAGCTCATATGGTATCACTCCCAAGTAGTCGGCAACATATATCTTATTGGATGACAAAGGCATCAGCAAAGCTCTATATTCTCCGGAAATGGATTGAACCTTCTAGCTGCCCCATGGCTGCCTCTAGTACTGCCTCAGGCAAAGTGGGATGGGCGTGAATAGTATGGGCAATGTCCCTGGCGGTTGCCCCAAGTTGTATGGCAAGTGCCCCTTCAGCAATAAGGTCGTCAGCGTGTGGCCCCATGATGTGCATGCCTAAAACTTTACCATTTTTGGCATCACAAATCATCTTAACTATACCCATAGTCTCATCCATGGCAACAGCACGGCCGCAGATGAGGAAGGGGAATTTGCTCACTTTATAAGGAAAACCGCTATCATTGGCTTTCTTCTCGGTGATGCCAACACCGGCTACCACGGGGTAGGTATAGACAACGCTAGGAACAGCGCGGTACTCTACTTTACGAGGGCGGCCAAGGGCATTCTCAACAGCCTCTCTGGCTATCTTTTTCATAGCGTCAATGTAAGCATCCAGCGTCTCTTTACTCTCCGTCTCATTAGGTTCGGTCATAAGGGCTTCATCAACTACCAAGGAGAAATAAACGGTGGAGGGATGAAAACCATAATCAAGCAAACGTTTGGCGATATCAATCGTATGAGCACCCTTCGCTTTTTGGCGTTTCCCGGAAAATATCACCTCGTGCATGCAGGTGCGGTCATAGGGCAGGTGATAATATGCCTTTATCATCAATATACTGGCCAGTTCGCCCTGGGCTCCTGCCATGGGTGCCAAGCTGGTGGCACTCATACCAGTAATCTCGGCTAAGTACTCTTGGAGCTCAAACATAAGCTGTAGTGCTCCCTGAACAGAGTCTATCGGCTGGTAGGGATGGATTGAAGTAAAGCCCGGGAGTTTGGCAACATCCTCATGCCATTTTGGGTTGTATTTCATGGTGCACCTTATTAAGAGGTGTTTTCTTTAATAGACTCATCAATTTCCTTCGTGTCTAAAGATTTTTGAGCAACTTTTCCTTAAGCCATATTAGAACAAAAAGAGCAACCTGCCAAAATAGGTTGCCCTCTGTCCTTTTGCCTGAGAGTTTCAAGACCGAAGCTTAAGACTATGTCTCTTTCCCCTTCGGTTCCCTATCCAGGGTATCTCCTACCGTAATGAAGCAATTTTAGCACGTCAAACCTTGACTGTCAAGCTCGTGTACTTGAGATTGTTTAGCAACTCCCTATAAATCGTGGCAGCAAAGCTAGTCAGTTGGCCTCAAAGCTATTATACTTAGACAAAAGTCTGGAGGCTAGAACTTGGCAAAGGTGAGGGGAGTTAAGTTTGGTCAGCTTCAGGTAGTGGATAGTGTTCATCTAGTAGCTGATGTCAATTGGGGCAAGGATAAGCTAGTGGTGCTACTGCACGGTGAGGGGTTCGATTGCTCCACCTCCACAGTGGGCAGGATATTACACAAGCTCAAAGAGCGTGGTGTATTAAAAGAGCCAGTGCCCAAACACATATCGGCCAGGAAAAGGCAGAGAAAACGCCCTTACGCTATCAGAAAACCCAAGGGGTATGAAGTTAGCCGGACGGGAGACCTGGTGCAGTTGGACACATTAGATATCAGGCCACTACCTGGGGTATTGCTCAAGCACTTCACCGTCCATGATGTCATATCACGATGGAATGTAGTTGGCGTATGCAACCGAGCTACCGCCACTACCGCTGCCCACTTCCTGGATATTCTGGATAAAAGGATGCCCTTCCCGGTGAAGGCAATTCAGGTAGATGGCGGAGCAGAGTTTGAGGCTATATTCGAAGAGGAATGCCAGAGACAGGGTATCAAGCTATTTACTTTACCGCCACGCTCGCCTAAACTCAATGGTGGCGTTGAGCGAGCTCACCGGACACATACTGAGGAGTTTTATGAAGTGACGGAGAGCTCATTTGATATTGCGGAATTAGGTAAGGAACCACTAGAATGGGAGAGGGTATATAACACTGTCCGTCCTCACCAGGCATTGGACTACCTTACCCCATCCGTATTTTTAGAACAACAAAAATCTCATCAAGGAAAGGAGCTAATGTGTCACTAATGTACTGGACGAGTACAAGGTATTGACAAGGGTGTGGGGGCAGTGTTAAAATTTGAAACCAAGCAATTTATGAACACAATCTTAGAACTAGCGAGAGGAGAGGAGGTGATGTCATAGATGAAGCAGTATTAAACATCCGGCAGGCTAAAATTTTACTCAGTTAGGAGGACTAAATTGAAAAGGAAAAAACTATTAACATTAGTTGTCAGCAGTTGCTTAGTCTTAGTACTGGCATTATCGGTTCTTATGGCAGCTTGCGCTGCGCCAGCGCCCGAAGCTGAAGAGAAGTTCGAATGGACGCTCGAAAGTGCCTACCCCTGGGGAGATTACTCGATGGATTGCCTTCCTAAATTTGCCGCCAGAGTTGGTGAGCTAAGCGGGGGACGGCTGACGATCGATTGCCTCCCCGGTGGCGCCATCGTACCAGTGGATGAGACTTTGACTGCTCTTGGTAAAGGAGTGTTCGAGGTAACAACCTCCTCCGGGGGGTACTGGGAGGGCTTCATACCCGTAGGTTCGATAGAGGAGGGGCTTCCTTTCTTGTATCGAGGCTTCGGCAAGTTGGATGAGTTAGACGCCATCATGGCTTCCGGATTAACGGACCTTTACCGAGAGGTTTATGCCGAGCACAATGCCTATTACATTGGGCATTTCTCCTACCATGCCTACCCTTGCATAATGTCGAAGCTCCCTATCCAAAGCTTAGACGACTGGAATGGTGTCAAGGTAAGAGCCTATGGCCCGTGGATGGATTTCTTCGGCAGGCTAGGAGCCAACGCCACCTGGTTCCCCGGAGCAGAGATATACATGGCAATGAAGCTGGGCACGATAGATGTCGCTACCTATGACTGTTTTGGACCAATCGGCTTTAAGCTTTACGAGGTTATGGATTACCTCATCCTGCCGCCGTTCGCCGACCATGCCATCAGTAACGTGCTGGTAAATATGGATGCCTGGAACGCACTGCCTGAGGACCTTAAGCAGGTGTTTTACCAGGCCTATGAAGAATACGCTGTGGAAACATACTTTGGCTATGATGAGTATTGGACAGCAATTATTCAGCAGGCAGCGCCACTGGGATACGAAGTGCTTACAATGCCTGATTCGGAAGTGGAGAAAATGAAGCAGATAGGTGCGGAGCAGTGGGAAGATTATGCCGTCAAGGATGACTATTGCGCTCGAGCAATCCGAATAGCCAAAGACTTCTATGGGATAGCGTAGAACGAGTAACCTTTATGGGGGTTATGGGGGTGGAATAACAACCACGTTCCACCCCCATAAATAAAGATGTGAAGAGTTAAGAATGAAGCGACTGCTATCTCTCGTCGATAACAGCAGCGAATGGGTAGGCAAGGTTGCTTGCTTTATGGTTCTCATCGTTGCGGTTTCAATGACGATAGAGGTAGTGTCAAGATATGGGTTCAATCAGCCCACCGTCTGGGTCTGGGACGTGAGTGAACAACTTGGTGCTGCCTTTTACATGTTGGGTGGAGCCTATGTCCTGCTCCACTACGCCCATATCAGGGTGGATGTGCTTTACACACGCTTTCCTCTCAAGATGAAGGCGATCGCCGACCTGGTTACTTCACTATTATTCTTCTTCTTTTGTATTGTGCTGGTGTGGAAAGGAGCGGAGCTAGCCTGGGAATTCACGATGATACAGGAAGTTAAGAACAGCCTTTTAGCTCCCCCCCTCTACCCTCTCAGGTGGTTATTCGTTATGGCGTGTTTTCTGCTGTTACTCCAAGGGGCGGCTAAATTCATCCGTGACCTTGGTATCGCTATTACCGGGAAAGAGATAGCATGATGAGCATTGAACTTATGACGCTGCTCTTATTTGGCTCTCTCTTCCTCCTGCTGGCGGTGGGTATGCCAGTTGCCTTTGCCCTGGCGGGTGCTACCGTAGTTTACGGCTATATCCTACTCGGTTCGAAGGCATTCTACATCGTAACCACCCATATCTATGGTTCCATGCTTAATGAAATTCTCCTAGCCATCCCTCTGTTTTTCTTAATGGCACATGTCCTGCAACATTCCGGGCTAGCCGATGAACTCTATGGAACAATACACCAGTGGCTGGGTGGTATAAAGGGTGGGCTGGCGATGGGGACGGTAATCATATGTACCTTGTTCGCTGCTATGTCTGGAATAAGTGGCGCTGCCACTGTCGCTATGGGGCTGATAGCCCTCCCCGCTATGCTCAAGCGTAACTACGACAAGCGTATAGCTGTGGGGTGTATCGCCGCCGGGGGGGTGCTGGGAATCCTCATCCCCCCTAGCGTGATAATGATTCTTTACGCCATGATTTCCAGAGAATCGGTGGGGGGTATGTTCTTCGGGGGAGTTATCCCCGGACTCGTCCTTTCTGGCTTGTTCATCATCTATATAGGTATAAGAAGTGCCTTACAGCCCCACTTGGGTCCCCCAGTGCCCCTCGAAGAGCGGGCTAACCTGAAGCAGAGAATTATCTCCCTCAAGTCAGTAGTTCTTCCCATAGCCTTAGTTGTTCTAGTTTTAGGGTCAATATATACCGGGGCTGCCACCCCTACCGAGGCTGCCGGCGTAGGTGCCATTGGCGCCTTTATTTGCGCCATTATCTACCGCCGGCTCAACTGGCGTGTTCTCGTCGACATCGTTCGTGGAACCTTCAAAGTAACTGGCATGGTGATGTGGATTGTGGCTGCAGCTGCTGCCTTCACCGGCCTTTACATCGCTCTAGGAGCTCAGGCGTTGATAATTGA
>CAZQZA010000020.1:0-14555 GCA_964597725.1 uncultured Dehalococcoidales bacterium
ACTCCGGCATAGCCGATACCGCCTATGAAACGGCATATCGCTGGATGGGCCCGCTTAGAGGTGGGCTGGCCATGGGGACCGTATTGATATGCACCATGTTCGCCGCTATGTCTGGAGTAAGCGGTGCCGCCACTGTTACTATGGGGCTAATCGCCATCCCCTCCATGCTCAAGCGCAACTATAACAAGCTTATCGCCGTGGGTTGTGTGGCCGCCGGGGGAGTTCTGGGCATCATCATCCCCCCCAGTGTGATAATGATACTCTACGCCTCGTTTACCAGGGAATCGGTGGGCGGCCTTTTCTTTGGGGGAATCATCCCTGGCGTCCTCGTTGCCAGCCTGCACATAACCTATATAGGCATAAGGTCTTATTTGCAGCCGCACCTGGCACCAGCGATTGCGCCTGAAGATAGAGTTGGCTGGCGGGAGAAGTTCGTCTCTCTGAGGGCGATAATTCTCCCCGTACTCTTGATTGTTCTGGTTTTGGGGTCGATATGGACGGGAGCGGCCACCCCTACCGAGGCCGCCGGCGTGGGGGCGCTGGGAGCCCTTATTTGCGCTGCAATCCATCGCCGGGTTAACTGGAATGTGCTCAACGATTCCGTCCGTACCACCTTGAGGATAACCTGTATGGTGATGTGGATTGTGGCCGCCGCTACTGCTTTCAACTCGCTCTACGTCGCTATCGGAGCCCGAGAGCTGGTAACCGATTTGATACTGAGTCTGGAAATAAATCGCTGGATTATCCTGATAGGCATGCAACTCACCCTCTTCTTCTTCGGCTGCATAATGGATGATTACGCCATCGTCATGCTCTGTGCTCCCATCTACGTTCCCATAATCAAAATCCTGGGCTTCGATCCCCTGTGGTTCGGCATCCTTTTCATTCTCAATATGCAGATGGCTTACCTAACACCCCCTTACGGCTTTAATCTATTCTATCTGAAGGGAATCGTTCCCAAGGGTGTAACTATGGGTGACATCTACCGCTCCATCGTACCCTTCGTGGCGATGCAGGGGATTGGCCTGGCCCTGGTTATGATATTCCCACAACTGGCCCTGTTTCTCCCCAGCAAGATGGTATTTCAAGCATAAGCGGTTTTAGAGTGACTGGCACGTTGTGTGATATCTGAGTGAAGGAGCAAGACGGGGTAAAGGTTGCCCGGGAGCAGTAATAATATCCTTACCTTCCAAGAGGAAATAGATTATGGATGGAGAAACAGAGGGACTTCTTTCACCTTACCGCGTGTTGGATTTAAC
This sequence comes from uncultured Dehalococcoidales bacterium, assembly GCA_964597725.1. GTDB lineage: Bacteria > Chloroflexota > Dehalococcoidia > Dehalococcoidales > JAUVZE01 > CAZNEL01. Next base: position 1,260 of record CAZQZA010000020.1, read on the forward strand.
CGATGAAAGGGGTTTGTTCTGTGCCAAGGTACTAGCGGATTTAGGTGCCGACGTTATTAAGGTAGAGCCACCGGGTGGGTGTACTGCTCGGCGGATAGGCCCCTTTCATAAGGATATTCCTCACCCCGAAAAAAGCCTTTTCTGGTCGGCTTACAATGTTAATAAAAGGGGAATCACTCTCAACCTAGAGTGTGAAGATGGCCGGGAGATATTCAGGAAGCTGGTGGCAACGGCAGACGTAGTGATAGAAAGCTTCCCCCCGGCCTACATGAAAGACCTAGGGCTGGGGTATGACAATCTTTGTCAGATTAAGTCTGATATTGTCTTCACCTCCATAACACCCTTTGGGCAGGACGGTCCGTATTGTAATTTTCAGGCGTCAGATCTCACTTGCTGGTCTATGGGAGGCTTTGCCTATATCACTGGCGACCGAGACCGTCCTCCGGTGCAGATAGGTTTCCCCCAGGCTTATTTGAATGGCGCTCACGAAGCGGCGGTGGCTACCATGATTGCTCTCTACTATCGTGATATTTCCGGCGAGGGACAGCATATCGACGTCTCAATTCAGGCTAGTGTAGCCAAGGATATGATGAATGCGCCACTCTTCTGGGAAGCAGACGGTACAAATTTGGGACGGGCTGGCCCCTTCCGCATCGGACTTAGTCTTTCCACCGGGCAAAGGGTTATCTGGAAATGCAAGGATGGTGAGATAGCTTTCTTCTTCTGGGGCGGAAAGGCTGGCGCTCGTACCAACCGGGCGCTGGTGGAATATATGGACGAGGAGGGCATGGCACCGGCCTTTATGAAGGAAATGGATTGGGAAAACTTTGATATGGCGACGGCTACTGAGGAGCTATTCAACAACTTCAGCGAGTACCTTGGAAGATTTTTCCTAACCCATACTAAAGAGGAACTCTTCCGAGAAGCTGTCAGGAGGAAGATGACTCTTTATCCAGTCCAGACAGCGGCTGATATTGTCGCCGACCAACAACTGAAAGAGAGAGACTTCTGGGAAGGTTTGGAGCATCCAGAGCTAGGGCAGCAAATCACTTATCCCAACTTACCCTTTATCTTATCTGAGAAGCTAGCGACAAAGAAGAGACGGCCCCCTCTTATCGGGGAGCACAATGAAGAAATTTACATGGGAGAACTCGGACTCTCAAAGGAAGAGGTGATAAAACTCAAGGGATTGGGAGTTATATAGCTATGAAGTCAGAGGTATTTGACGGGCTTAAGGTTTTGGATTTCAGCTGGGCTATTGCTGCACCATGGACAGTAAAGTATCTGGCTGACCACGGTGCCACCGTGGTTCACGTCGAGAGCTCTTCCCGTGTTGATATAATCCGCGCCGGACCACCGTTTAAGGATGGCAAGCCCGGAATTGATAACTCTATATATTGGGCGAATTATCACTGTAACAAATATGGCCTCAGCCTTAATCTAAACCATCCTCGCTCTCTAGAACTGATGAAAAAACTCATCTCTTGGGCCGATGTGGTGGTAGAAAACTTTGCCCCCGGGGTAATGCGAAGGTGGGGACTTTCCTACGAGGAGGTTAAGAAAGTAAAGTCGGACATAATCATACTCTCCTCCAGCCAATTTGGGCAAATAGGACCGCTGGCAGCTATGCCTGGTACCGGCATTCAGCTGACTTCTTACGCTGGTTTTAACTATATTACCGGTTGGGAAGACCGCGACCCCTGTGTTCTTTACGGTGGTTATACAGATTGTCCCGCCGCTCGTTTCGGAGCTGTTGCCATTATCGCCGCCCTTCTTTATCGCCGCCGCACGGGCAAAGGAATGTATATCGACCTGTCACAGTATGAATCAGGACTCCATCTCCTCTCCCCAGTTCTCATGGATTATCAGGTCAATGGAAAAACGGCAATGCGGCAGGGTAATCACCATCCCTTTGCTGCCCCTCATGGTGTCTACCCCTGTCGTGGCGATGACAATTGGTGTGCCATCGCTGTCTTCAGTGAGGCACAATGGAAAAGCCTATGCAGTGCCATGGGCGCGCCAGAGTGGTCAGGGGAAACTAGGTTCTCTACATTTCTAAAGAGAAAGCATAAGGAAGTCGAACTTGATAAACTAGTATCGGAGTGGACTATCACTTTGACAGCGGAAGAAGCTATGTATAAGCTTCAGGAAGCAGGAGTTCCTGCTGGGGTAGTACAAAAATCAGAGGACCTCTACAATGACCCCCAGCTAAAACATCGTGGTTATTTTTGGGAAGTAGACCACCCAGTAATAGGCAAACATTTACTGGAGTCCCAAGCCTTTCAGCTTTCTAAGTCCCCCCGAAAACTTAAAATGCCTTCTCCGTGCATGGGTGAACATAACGAGTACGTATGCTGTGAAATCCTAAAGCTATCGGATGAGGAATTTGTGGAATTGCTGAGCGAAGGGGTATTTGAGTAACGGTGTACCTTCCTACCGAGGGGCTGTAGCGAGCCCTTTATTGATTCCACTACTCTTTCACCGGGGCAAATGATAAGACTCTTTTCGGGTTCTCCACCAGTAATGTGTGAATCTGCTCATCTGACATACCCTTGCGTCGCATCAAGGGCACGACAGTGGTTAGAATATGGTCATAACCCCATCCGCCGTAACATCTGAGCATGTGTTTCGTCCAGTGGTCGCAGGACAAAAGAATCTGTTCCAGGTAACCTTCGTCAATAAGTTGGATGATATCGTTAATACGCTGCACATCGTTGGGTGTATCTAGCACACAAAAATCTGGGTCGAGAGAACTTTCCACCCCAAAACAGTCATACTCTAGGTAGCAGCCTGTTTCCGCTAATCTTCGGCGAAAGGTTGGGGTGAAACAACATATATCAACATGGCTGATGACAATACGGCTAAGCTCAGCACCGGCATCATCTAGGGTCTTGATAATCTCCATTACTACATCTTCGTGGTCCTTTTGGCGCGGTAAACTGGTGGAGGCACGCAGCGGGGGGTGTATGTTTAGCCCTGCGCCGGTGTACCTCTGGGCACGAGCACTGGCCCGCAGAACCCTTCGCATAATCTCTGACAAAGGCCAGGCCATACCAATCTCACCAATAATTCCAGCACGCACTCCAGTATCAGTAACACCTACTGTTATTTCCCTTACCATGTGCTCAGTTAGATCTTCCTCAGTTCTACCAGCAACACTACTCACCTCGTATCCGGTAAATGCCTCAAAGAACCCTGTGGACATAATGATGTTAAGTCCAGTAGCACGAGCAATACGCACCAGTCCCAGGGGGTTGCGTCCCGAGTTGCCACCACATGTAAGCTCGACAATGGTATCACCACCGGCCTTTTTGTAGAACATAGCCTCGTCAATCATCATTTGTTCATCCTGCAGTTGCAAGTTATCCAAATTCCTAGCATAGTGATGACGAACCCAATTGAGGTTTCCCAGGTTGACTGGCTGATACGCCAATTCCCGCTCACTGGCTTCACTAGGCGTAGCCAGCAAGCCCTTTCTGACCTTGAGCAGGTGTTCGTGAGGTAAAGTTACCCCCAAAGAGTCGGCACCAACTAATCCCAGTACCGTTTGTGCTTTTCCTATAAGTTCTTCCTTTATCACAATCTAACCTCTTCTTAATCTATATACCAATACTACCCAACATTAACCTAACCACAAATGGTGTTGAGAGTATATTGGTAGGAGCTACCAAGTAAACTAAGTTAAGAGATACATACCGCCGGCACCAAAAAGACTAGGCCCACCTCTGTGCCGACACTATCCTATATACTGTTACCTTGGGCTCTTCTTCCAAAATTGTCTTGGCCTGTTGGTATAGCTCTGCCTTTATCTTTGACTTCTCCCATATCCTCCAATCCTCAACTTTTTCCCAAGTGCTTATTAGGACGACAATAGAAGTATCTTTCTCGCCAAGGAGATTCTCAGCACCCACATAGCCTGGATACTGCATGGCATGTGACCTAAGCTTCAGCAATATGGGCTGTATGTCTGCACCTCTCTTCACTTTGTGTCCTACGACAACTTTTATCATCACCCTCTCCTTTCTCTCTTTTTGCTCGTAACCTAATTCTCCTTCGTGTTTTAGGTTGTTCCATATTAGGATTTTAGTCTATTTCTTGCTCGTACGAATGTCAATACTGCCAAATCATAGACAAACGGGTGTGCGTGCGTAATGTAGCCACGAACTTGGGTAAGGGAGGTAGTGCTACATGAGAATGTACCAGGGAAAGAAGATAATCAAACAGAGCCTGACTCCTGAGGATACCTTTAGAATAGCTATCTGGCCTCGGTGTATCTACTAGATTGTGAGGTTTAGGTTTCTTGAGATTGCTGCCACTTCTTCCGGAAATTTTTTTTCACTTCTGTGTTAACAAGCCAATCAACCCTAGTGTTTGTCCCCTCAACTGGAAAACTGGCGGTAACACCTTCCCTCGAATTTCTCGTTTCTCGAAAGAATTCCATTTCCCGGCTCTAACTGCTCTATCTAAGCGTGTAATCTTTCTAGCGCAGGCAAGGAGAAGTGCCATTGAATGGTCAGAGACTTCCTCCACGCAATAGTGACCAGGAGAGGCAACACAGATACCATACTCAGTGGCTGCCGGAACGTCTATCGTATCAAACCCAGTACCGGCATTGAAAATTAACTTACAGCTGCTCAACTTCTCTATTACTCTTCTAGAGAAGGGTTGCAACAGTGTTATCACGGCATCGGCATCTCGAGCAGCAGCGATGATTTCATCTTCTGTTTGACATGGAACAGTCTGGAAATCAACACCGAGGTCTCTTTGACATGCCTCTATATCTCGGCGAGTGAGGACCCTGGCGGTCATTACTACCTTAAAGTTCATCACCCAGCTCTTATGTAGTTTCGCCCAGAAATTCTCTTATTCTTCTTTGATACCCGCCAGCTTTTTAGCCAGTTTCTTCTTCGACTCAATATCTGCGTTTCGCAGTATGGTCATCCGGTGTGTCTCTGGTGAACCGGCGCCATGAATGTTGGAGACGATGTCTCTACTTTCAAAGGCGAGCTTTTCTATCAACCTGAAGAGGCGTACCCTGTCTTCCGTGGACACGCCCTCCACGCCCTTGAGATATTTCTTGAGTAATGGTCCAATTTCCGGGTTTTCGAAGTCTTTATCTGAGGGTACATCAGCTACCATGCCACCGGCAATCTCAATCATCATGCGGATTACTTCATGTAGCTCCTTGCCTTCGTAGAGTTTGGATGTATTTGATAGTACCGGCTCAACCATGTAGATGCCCGACTCGGTTGGTTCAGCCTCCACCGAGGCGGCTATAGAGCAGCCGTAGATTGCCTCAGTGGTCTTAAGCATCTCGGCTAATTTGTTGTTAATATGTGATACCCTAGGCAAACCGTTGTAGTCAGCAGATAGAGCAGCGGCACCGATGAGAACGTCACCAACGCCGCACTTGCAGCCACCGTGGGAATGGCGGTGGTAGTTGCCAAAGTTTCTCACCATTGGGCCAGCAAATTCATATTCGCCACACAGGAATACCTGCTCCCAGGGCACAAAGACATCTTTGAAAATCACCATGGGGGCAAACTTACTGTATTCGATATTACCCAGGTCGCAATCCTGAAGTTCCCTAGCTTCCAGGGTGCCCCGGCCGTAGACATGAATGACACCCTCGGTATCTACCGGGATAGCAAAGCAGACGGCGTAGTCTTTGTCTGGCTCGCGCATTTCCCTGGTGGGTACAATCAGCCCCCAGTGAGCACAGAGGCAGCCCGTCTGGTGTATCTTGGCTCCCCTAACTACAATGCCATCGTTATTCTTCTCCACCACGTGCAGGTACATGTCAGGGTCTTTCTGCTCCGAGGGACGGAGTGAGCGGTCACCCTTAACGTCGGTCACACCACTAAAGACAACAAAGTCGTTCTTCTGCATGTACTTGACGAAATTCAGGAGCCTCTCGTAATAACCGGTGCCATACTTCTGGTCACAGTTGTAGACCTCTATCCCGACAGCGTTTATAGCATCCATACCGGTACACCGCATAAAGCAGGTGCCGATTCTCTGGGCAAGGAACTTCAGCATCCTGACCTTAGCCAGTAGGTCATCCTGGTTCTCGTAGAACTTAACGAAGCGACTGACCTCTTCACCAATCAGCTTGGACTCAGCTACCAGATGCTTTTTACCCTCCGGGTCGTTAGCCAAGGCATAGGTCTGAGCTACTCCTGCCAGCATGTGTTTGATTAGCGGGTGCTCGTAAATGTTTTCGACCTTCTCTCCCAGAATATACGCAGTTGGATGCAAGCCTTTCAATGAGTCGTAATACTGCTCTACTGTCTTTACAGCCATTCCTTGCTCTCCTCTCTATCGTTCAAAAATAATCGCTTGAACTTAAGTTGCTCTCAGCACCATAAATTATAACACCGCTCTCTCCTGAAACACAATTTCTGGTACCTCTTAAGTGTCAAGCTCGGTTCGTACCCACTGGTGTCATCCAGTATCAGCTTGTTATTAGCCGTCGTTAGCCATAAAGGTATAGGATAGATAATGTCTCTCTCGATTACACAATCCGATTTCTGTGTCCTTTCACGTCGTGATAGCTTGGCTTTCTTAACCCCGTCTGCAAGATAATGGTCGTTTCACATCAACAATGCGAGAGAACCCCTAATATACGCCACTTTTAACCCATAGCTCCAGTTCTGATAAAACTGCCGATGTTTTCTCTCACTATCAATCTATAGCCCATTAACAGTAGTATTATCAAGCCTATTATTTCAGGAATGTAGGTGCCAGGGTCCGAAGTCAATGCGTGTAGGATGTTAGATGCCCAGCCAGTAGTTTCCACCCTCTGAAATGGTCCTAATAAAGGCCACCACAGGATAACAGGCCTAGCCCACATCTGGTCTAAGCTAAGATGAATTATGCTGCTCAATGAGATAATCAGTAGCCAAGATTTTTTGTACTTAATCAGAATCAAACCACCGATAAATAAAAGTAGATTAAATAGGAAGGTGTGAGCATAATCACGCCCACTGGGGAAAATATCACTAGTGGCAAACACCCAGCACGGCTTATCCAGGATATCTGGTAAGAGCGAACCTAATAATACGAGACGATAATCTATTGAACCTAGCTGGTGCCTAATTCCATTTAGTCGGCGGCAAAGCGGCAATGGTTTCTTTGGAGCAGTTATACCAGACCCTGAGCTAGAATCAGGTTGATAACTATTAAGTGACCTATTTATAGAACTTAGAATATCACACGCCTTGAATATTCCTGTGGTAATGCCGGTATGGCCGAATAGCAGCATTATCTACCACCCTTTTTGGCATAGAATTTTAAAATAACCAAAAAACTCTTGACAACAAGCAGATTATAGCATATAATATAGACAGTTGACAACAATATTTAAAAATAACCAAAGTACTACTTGACAACAAGCATATTATAATATATAATGTAGACAGTTGACAACAATATTAGGACAAAAACTCTTGACAAAAAGTATATTATGGTATATAATTAGGACAAATGGCTCTTCATGTGGGAAGGCCGTAATAGTGTCCTGTTAAACAGCAAGGAGGAGTAAAATGATTACTACTATTACTACCAGTACCATAACTACGGTAACTACCATAGCGGCTATGGGTTTGACTGCTGCCGTCGGCGTAGCCGCCGTAGTTGCTTTAATAGCCTTCCTAACCACCAAAGAACTGGCCAGTGCTAGCTTGTCTCCTCGCTCGCAGCTTGCAGGTAAGGCACTTAATGTTCCCATTGTGCCTATGCTCATGGTATTTGCGGTTATAGTGACGGTAAAAATTGTGGAGGTATTAGGTTAACAAAGAAGGGAGCTATTAGGTATAACACTATATTAGTTATGCCATGAGACAGGGTTACTCCCAGAAGTGACCCTGTTTTTTTGACCACCCAACCAAAGAACAGGGCAACGATAAAGACGAAAGCAACATCAATCCACGACAGGAAGCCCATGTGCAGAGTAGCAAATAACAGGCTGATGTAGATTATGCCCCACCCTCCAAACACCTCCATTGCACTACGCTGAAGCACGCCACGAAAGATAAACTCCTCAACAAATCCAGTGCACAGTAGAAACATCACTGCTGGCAGCCATGCTACCTGCCAGGTAAGCTCAGGTACTACAGCTTCCGGCCTCAAAATAAAATACTCGGCTACTCCAAACACAACCCCGGTCAGCGCTACCACTAGCTGAACCGGGAACAACTTAAAGGTAAGCCCCACCTGGTCCGACCTATAGTTCAAGAGACGCATCATCACAATGGATGCTGCCAGCAATGGTAAATAGATAATTGTATACCACCATATCTGGGGGATGTTAGCTAGAGGCATAGTTAAGCTTATTATTCTTATCAGGGGAACCAGCGCCAGTGACAAAATCAGCCGTCTATGAAAATGTCTACCTATCACGGTTGAGTGCACTATCACCACAAGCAATATCGCACCATGACATCCTATTCCCCATACGGGCTGGACATAGACGGTAACCAACTCAGCAATGGCAATAGCCAAAAGATAAAGTATAGCTGCTATCATTTTATTCCCTTCACATCAAATCATAGCGAAGTGGCTTCAAACAAGGCTCGCTTTCCTCATTCTTATATAACAAGAACTCCGCCTTCTAATTATCTCCTAACCTATCAGGAGTAAAAGTTACTGTTCCCTCCCACTTCTCACCAGGCCCCAGCACCAGTGGGCCCACCTCATTGTTCCTCATATTTTATCTGTTTTGGAGTATAACACAAGTGCGCCATAAAGGCAACTTTAGTGACATATGTCATGTCAATTTTATGGACATTATCGAATTATCTTCCAAAATATCGAGAAGCGCAAAGCGAGAAGGCTACATAGCGGATGGTGGGGAAGGGCTGACACCCACCTTAATTCTTGACAAAAGGAACACTCAGTGCTGTGGGCTGGACAGGTGGCACTCCAAGGCAAAGACTAAAATGGTTTGATTACTACAATTCACATGGACACAATGCCCGTCTCACCTGCCGCTATTATGGCATCTCTCCCCAGACCTTCTATCGCTGGAAAAAGCGCTATAACCCCAGGCCAATAGAGAGCTTAGAGGAACCTTCTCGTCGGCCCAAGCATCTAAGGCAGCCTACCTACTCCGCAGTACTGGTTGAGGCAGTGCTCAAATTAAGAGAGGCATACCCCAGATGGGGCAAGGATACGCTAGTGGTGCTACTGCGCGGTGAGGGGTTCGATTGCTCCACCTCCACAATGAGCAGGATACTCCATCGACTAAAGGAACGTGGCGTCTTGAGAGAAACGGTGTCGAACCACATATCAGCCAGAAAAAGGTGAAGTCTAGCTACTCAGGCCATGGGTAAGCCGGGGACGACTGGCCGCTCCCGGCTTCTTGTTTTGTGGAGCCTAATTGCCAATTAAAACAGCGAAGGTACCGCTGTTGAAGCATCTATCAACTCTTTAAGTTTGGCTTCGATTTCCTCCTGTTTCCTCTCCTTTTCCCGGATTACTTCAGGCATTTTGTCATAGTATTCCCTAACCTTCTCTACACTCTTAAGCTGGGAGAGGATGACCGTAATTTTCAGGGCGCTCGTTCCCCGGGGATAATCACCATACCTGATTACTGCCTCTGGAGCTAAATCACTCATGTAGTCCCCAAGTTCCTTGACCAGGTCCATATTCATTTCTACAGATGGCGCGGACAGTAAATACAAGGCGCTGCCAGAATCCCGAGGATTACATTTGAGCGATAAGTTACTGATAGCCTGGTCCATGGCTTGTATTCCCTTATGGGTTTCAGTACTTTTCTTCCTGAAGTTGCGCGTCCGTTCAAAGGGGAGTCTAATCGCTGGCAGTTGTGATTTACCATAGCCCAGCACTGTCCATCCTTCCAGAGTTCGAGCTATGTCTCCGGCATCAAGCAATCTGGTACCAATATGCTTGGCCTTTTTCTCTTCACCAGCGCAAAGCAAATCGTAGAATGGCTCGGCTATTAATCGGTTGATGGCAGCCATATTATTCACCAGTGAAGAGTCCTTTTTTACATATCTCTGGTTATCAACCAAGAACACCGCATCGGCTACGGAGTAAGCTGCTTTGAGGCACATGGCTGTGTTATGAATCGTTCTGGCTTCCGTTTTTCCCTCGTGTTCAAAGGGTAGGACAATAAGGGCGTAGACCGGTTTGTCCTCGTAGCGCTCCTTTATGGTTTGCGCCATTATCGGCATTGAACCTGAACCCGTGCCACCAGCGGCACCGGCAATAAGCAGGAAGGCATCTGCCTCATAGAATCGCTTAGCGGACCTTATGGCATCTATGACCTTGTCACCGTCTTGCTTGGCTATTTCAGCCCCTAGGGCATTTATTTTGCCTACACCGTGACTACCAGTCTTGCGATTGCCAATAAGAATTCTGTGTTGGTAATCTGATTTTATGCTGGACAGGCTGCTTAGGTCAGCAGTATCGGTGTTTACGGCAAAGGCGCCAGCCACTATTTCAATCCCGCGATGAAAACGCGACCTTTTGTTCATGCGACTAAATTCATCGACAATCTTGCCACCACATTGTCCAAAACCTACCACTACCAATTTCATTTCTCACCTCCATGTTAAGTTTTTATTCTAGGCATATACATATGTCGGTACAGTTCTAACGTAATTATTCGATAACTCCCCGATAGACCATCTCCTTTCCTCCATTGAGACTGCTTAGCTTGGCCTCAGATTTCGCCGAATATCCAATACAATTCTAGCTTATATAAGTTGATTGTAAATAGGGAGATGGTAACGCTTGACCGCAGTACTATAGAGGGGCGGGCTGGATGAAATTGAGCAACCCTTCAAACCTTGGGTTTAATATACTCCGAGATGAATGCCTTCAGGCCTTCTTCATAACGTTTGCCTGATGTGATAAATCCCTCATTGTGGGTGCCTGTAATTTCGAGAAATCTCCTCGGCTCCTTCGCCATTTCAAATAGTTGGCAACCGTGGCTAAAAGGCATTATTTCATCGTCACGGCTGTGAACAATCAGAACGGGGCAGTTTACTCCACCTAAGTACTCCGCCGTATTGTATTCAAAGCGTAACAGCAGCCTAACCGGAAGGTAGGGATACACTGTGGTGGCAACATCGGGGAGAGACGTAAATGTTGACTCAAGGATAAGTACCCCCGGCGTGTAGCTCTGAGCCAGCCATGAGGCAACCCCACCCCCAAGTGACCGGCCAAAAACAATGAGCTCCTCTGGGTTCACTTGACGTTCCTCAATCAGGTACCACCATGCAGCCTCGGCATCTTTGTATGTGCCCTGCTCTGTGGGCTTCCCCTCGCTTTGGCCATAACCCCGGTAGTCAAAGATGAAAACGTCTAGTCCAAGTCGATGGAATATTTGAATGGACTCCAACCGGTGCGATATATTGCCCGCGTTACCATGACAAAATAGAATCACACCGCTGGCGCTCTCGCTGGGAACAAACCAGCCGGAGAGTTTGACTCTGTCCGTAGTTTCAAATGAGACGCTCTCGAAGTCAAGACCGATGCTACCTGGGTCGGCTGAAAGAACGCGTTCAGGATAGTAAACATAGTGAGACTGAAAAATGAAGAGAAAGCCGATAAAGATGATATAGGCGCCAGCGATAGTGATAACAATCCAGATGCCCAACATAAAAAGACCTTTCAATTTTACCACACTTTGCCTAAGCAACCTCATTTGTCTATCCGCATAGCCTCATGCCTGAGCAAAGGAACCGATAGCCGATGACTGAGCTTCTTTGGTTATAAAACAAAAAGACCCGGACTTAATTATACGAGCTAGTAGCCTGATAGACAAACGCAAGGAGTGTAGAAGAAGTTTTTCTCTTATCTCAGATGACCTTTTCTAACTCCGATGGGCTTGTTTTTGCCTCCCTTGACAAGAGTTGTTACCCTTTTGCCTTTTGAAATCCAACAGTTTATAATCCTGTATTAACCAGGTCGCCAAATCTAAGGTCACTATCACTTAAGAAACCATTTTACTTGATGACTTATAGACCTAGACATGCAAAAAGATTGGTAAAGGAGCAACAAAATGCAGGAACATACACCGACATACGAGGAAGCACTGTCGCTTTTCAAGGAATTTAACCAGAGTGAGAGCTTGCTAAAGCATGCCTATTCCGTTGAGGGAGTGATGCGCTACATTGCCAGGAAGATGGGGGAGGATGAGGAGAAGTGGGGAATTGTTGGCTTAATGCATGACCTGGACTATGAGCGTTATCCGGAGCAGCACTGCCAGAAGTCACAGGAGATATTGGAGGCGCGAGGTTGGCCAGGGGAATACATAAGAGCGATTGTTTCTCATGGCTGGGGTATCTGTAGTGACGTTGAGCCGAAAACCAACCTGGAGAAGACACTGTATGCTATTGATGAGCTGACCGGGTTGGTTACGGCAGTAGCCATAATCCGGCCGTCCAAGAGTATGACCGACCTGGAAGCGAAGTCGGTGATGAAGAAATGGAAAGATAAAGCATTTGCGGCTGGGGTGAACCGCTCGATAATTGAGAAGGGGGCAGCGATGTTGGGAGTGGAGTTAAGAGACCTGGTTACAGACGTTATTATGGGTATGCGTCAGGTAGCTGACAAGATAGGGTTGTAATATAAACACGTTTTTGCTGGCTACTAACATCTACCAGGCAATTTGCGCTTCTACCTTTTATTGGCTCCCCGAATGGGTCAATACACAGAACTTTTAGAGCGGTATTCGAAATGCCTGGAAGTCACCAACGCAACTTGATGACTCGGCTCATTTGATGTGAGACATGAGCCAATCGACCAAGCCCAAGCGGACAACCATTTCAGAAAGCTGACCAGGCAGAATCAATTCAACATCCCGTGGCCGCTCTTGGAGAGCCGCTAGCTTTTTGTCAGGAGTGTGCACAACGAAATAGAGCTTCCGGTGGAGTTGTCGATTGAAATCTTTCGCATAACGTTCAAAGTTCACCCATGTGGCTTGGGATTTGATTTGAACTTGATACTTATCCCTTGTGATTGGGTCTTCTAGTTCTAGATCCGTAAACTTCATTGTGCCGCCGACCATTGAAAGACGGCGCCAACCTGATTCTCTGAACACCAAATCAACAAAGGTCTCAAAATCCTTCCAGTGCAGTTTTCTGATACCATTCTCAACACTTTTAATCAGGGCGGTTCGGCATTTTGCGATTTCGTTATACTCAGGGCTTGACTCAGCGTTCACTAGCCGTTTCAGAGTCTCCAGTGCTCGAACCCGACAAACTGTCCCCTGATAACGTTGGATTTTTGATAAGACCCCTGGAATGCTATTAATATCGAGAGTGA
>CAZQZA010000021.1:0-14419 GCA_964597725.1 uncultured Dehalococcoidales bacterium
AGATAGAGGAGCTAATTGAGGTGCCTATCTCAGCGCTTCTGGACAAAGGTTGCCAGCATCAGGATACCGAGATTATAGCTGGCGAAGCGGTTACCTCATACTCTTATCATTATCAGGGGAGGGTAATCTGGGGAGCTACGGCTAGGATATTAAAGCAATTTCTGGATATTTTTGCTAATATTTAGTCAGGAGATAAAGAAGCTGGGGTCGGTCTATCCGGTCCTCAGCTGCATAACGTTACTTTTTAGCTTTAGCTTTGACCTTTATCTGTTTAGGTTTAACCTCCTCAGCCTTGGGTAGGGTCAGAACACTATTCTCAAAGCTTGCCTCAGCTTTGTTGGCCTTCAGCCTGCTAGGAAGAGCTACTCTTATTCTGTTATAATAAATATAAAATACTTAATAAAGTTTGTTAAATATTCTTGCAAATCGATATTAATTTTCCTCAAAAATTTATTGACATCTCACTATAGTTGTTCTATAATATTGGTAGAAATTGCCGAGGTAAAGCATGGCAGGCAAAAATTATTACAATACATTAGGGGTTAATCGGAATGCCAGCGAGCGGGAGATAAAGCAAGCTTACCGGCGGCTGGCACGCAAGCATCACCCTGATATTAATCCCGGCGATAAATCGGCAGAGGAGAGGTTTAAGCAGATAAATGAGGCTTATGAGGTTCTATCCGATAAGGAGAAACGGCGCAAGTATGACCAGTTTGGTGACCAATGGCAGTATGCTGACCAATTTGCTCAGGCACAGGCGCCATTTGGGGACTTTGCTAAAGGTGGTTACACTAGGTTTCACTTTGGCGAGGGTGACCTAGGTGATTTGAGCAGCTTATTTGGTGACCTGTTCGGAGGATTTGGCGCTGGAACTGCAAGCCGTAGAGCTCGCCCCCGACGGGGTCAGGACGTAGAGTATCCCATCGAGGTAACACTGGAGGAAGCCTATCGGGGAGCCAGCCGGGTTATAAGCCTTGAGGTTGAGGAAGCTTGCTCTGGCTGTGGAGGTAGTGGTAGCATCCAGAATATGCCCTGCTCAGTGTGCCGGGGCTCAGGTAGGATAACCCGCCTGAAGCGCCTTGAGGTCAAAATTCCGTCTGGAGTTAGAGACGGGTCTCGAGTGCGAATTGCTGGTAAGGGTGGTCCAGGCTACGGTGGTGGTAAGGGTGGCGACCTTTACCTGGTGGTATCGGTTAAGCCACACCAAGTGTTTGAACGCAAAGGTGATAATTTGCATGTGGAGGTGGTGGTCCCATTGACAGTGGCAGTGCTGGGAGGTGAGGTACAGGTACCTACCCTTAAGGGCAAGCTGGCACTGAAAGTTCCACCGGAAACTCAGAATGGACGTACCTTTCGGCTGAAAGGGCAGGGTATGCCTCATCTGGGTAATTCTTCCCGCGGCGACCTATTGGCTAGGGTGAAGGTAGTCCTGCCTACCAAGCTATCCCCGCAGGAGAAGGAGCTATTTGAGCAGCTTAGTAAGCTACGACCAAATTAATAGGGTATGAGGTGGCTATGAATATAGATAATGAACCCCGTTATGTGATAAGTGTGGCTGCCAGGATAGTGGGTGTTCAAACTTACACCTTGCGTTACTATGAAAAGATTGGCATAATAGAGCCGTCTCGGTCCGGGGGAAATATCCGTTTGTATTCGGATAGAGATATAGCCCGGCTTCACCGGGTAAAGACCTTGATGGATGACATGGGAGTTAACCTGGCTGGGGTTGAGGTTGTTTTGCGGATGGCACAACACATGACCGAGCTACAGCGTCAAGTGGAGGAGCTGGAGTCGGAGTTGAAGAGATTGGGGGGAGGTGAGTAATCTATGAGGCAAGAAAGATTTACTGAGCAGGCGCAGGAGGCAATAAATGCTTCCCAGCAAATAGCTATGCAGTTCCACCATAGCCAGTGGGATGTGGAGCATATTCTGCTAGCTCTCCTCCTACAGCAGGAAGGGCTAGTTGGGAAACTCTTAAAAGAACTTAGCGTTAATGCGGAAGCAGTGCGGAATGAGGTGGAAGCTGCTCTGCAGAAAACGCCCAAGGTTACCTATGAAACGACACAAATTTACGCCACACCGCGTATTGCTCAACTTCTACAGGCGGCAGGGGCTGAGGCAGACAGGCTGAAGGATGAGTTTATCGGTACTGAACACCTGCTGATTGCTATAGTTGAAGAAGAAAAGGGTGAGGCAGCCAGAATTCTTAAGGGCTTTGGTGTTGACCGAGAGAAGGTATATCGTGCCCTTCAGGACATTCGTGGAGGTCACCGGGTTACTGATGCCCGGGCAGAAAGCAAATATCGTTCCTTGGGAAAATATGGTCGGGACCTGACGGAGATGGCTCGTCAGGGTAAGCTTGACCCGGTTATCGGTCGGGATGAGGAGATTAAACGGGTAATGCAAATACTTACCCGGCGTACCAAGAATAACCCGGTGATTGTTGGCGATGCCGGAGTGGGTAAAACGGCCATTGCTGAGGGACTGGCACAGAAGATGGTGGCTGATGATGTCCCCGACTCCCTTAAGGGACGTAAGGTAGTGGCTCTAAGTATGGGAGCGCTGGTGGCTGGGAGTAAGTTCCGCGGCGAGTTTGAGGAGCGGCTTAAAGCGGTGATGGATGAGGTTCGGCAGGCACAAGGTGAAGTAATATTATTCATTGACGAGATTCACACTGTAGTTGGCGCCGGGGCGGCTGAGGGGGCTATTGATGCTAGTAATATGCTCAAGCCAGCACTAGCTCATGGAGAGTTGCAATGTGTGGGTGCTACCACCCTGGATGAGTATCGCAAATTCATTGAGAAGGATAAGGCGCTAGAGCGGCGACTTCAGCCGGTGTTCATCGGTGAGCCCAGCATTGAGGCTACGGTTGAGATGCTTCGTGGACTCCGACCTCGTTATGAGGCACACCACAAGGTTAAGATAAGTGACGTTGCCTTAGAGGCAGCGGCTAGATTGAGTCAACGCTATATTTCCGACCGCTTTTTGCCGGATAAGGCAATTGACCTCATTGATGAGGCCGCCAGCAAGATTAGGATTGATACTCAAAGTGCACCACCAGAGGTTAAAGCCTTGGAACAGCGTCTCAAACACTTGACCAATGAGGAAGAGGCGGCCTCGCAGCGTCAGGACTATGAAGGTGCTGCTCAGCTTAAGGCGGAGAGGTTACGTCTGGAAGAGGAGTATAACCAAGCTAAAAGTCAATGGCTTCAGCAGGAGAAGATTGACGAGGTAGTGGATGAAGAAGCTATTGCCCAGCTAATCTCCAAGTGGACGGGCATCCCGGTTTCCCAGATGCTCGAAGGTGAAGCCGAGAAGCTGCTGCATATGGAGGAGCGGATTCACGAGCGCTTGATAAACCAGGAAGAGGCGGTAGTGGCTATTTCCGAGGCTATTAGAAGAAGCCGAGCCGGACTTAAAGAC
This sequence comes from uncultured Dehalococcoidales bacterium, assembly GCA_964597725.1. Lineage (GTDB taxonomy): Bacteria > Chloroflexota > Dehalococcoidia > Dehalococcoidales > JAUVZE01 > CAZNEL01. Next base: position 3,424 of record CAZQZA010000021.1, read on the forward strand.
CCGAGGCGTCCCATAGGCAGCTTTATGCTCCTTGGCCCAACCGGCGTTGGCAAAACGGAACTAGCGCGTACTCTAGCCTGGTTTCTTTTTGATGACGAGAACGCCATGGTGCGCCTAGATATGTCAGAGTATCAGGAGAAGCACACGGTGTCACGTCTCATCGGCGCTCCCCCGGGCTATGTTGGCTATGAGGAGGGGGGACAGCTTACTGAAGCAGTGAGACGGCGCCCCTACCGGGTGATATTACTGGATGAGATTGAAAAGGCACACCCCGAGGTGTTTAATAGCCTGCTCCAGATTCTTGATGATGGGCGTTTAACCGATGGTCACGGGCGAACGGTGGATTTTAAGAACTCCATAGTCATTATGACCAGTAATACCGGTGTTGAGCTCATCAAGCGTGATATGAGCATAGGTTTTGCCCCACAAAATGACGAAACCAAAGCCCGAAAACGGAGCTATGAACAAATGAAGGAAAAGGTGATGGATGCGGTGAAAAAGACCTTCCGTCCTGAGTTCCTTAACCGGGTGGATGAGATTATAGTTTTCCATGAGCTAACCGAGGGGCAGCTCCGCAGCATCGTTGATTTGATGGTAAAGGATTTGCAGAAGCGTCTGACTGACCGCAGGCTGGAGGTAGAGCTGACCGAGGAAGCCAAGTTATGGCTGGCCAAGGAGGGATTCGACCCGGTCTATGGGGCAAGACCGCTGAGACGGGCGATAGAGCGTTACGTTGAGAACCCTCTATCAACCAAACTACTGCGAGGCGAATTTAGCCCGGGTAACACCATCATAGTTGACTATGGAGAAGATGGCTTGACCTTTACCGCCCAGAAGCACGAGGTAGCTGTGTAGTCAGGGGATTTTTCAAAGAACGGGGGTAGTTTAAGATAAGCTCAAAAGCAAAGTATATTGTAATAACCGGCTTGTTTGTGGCAGCGACTATTGTTGCCTGTGTGGCTCTAATCTATTATTGGGAGTATATAAGCCCTCTCCAGAATTATGGCTATCTAGGTGCTTTCCTCGTTGGTTTCCTTGCCGGCAGTAGCCTGCCGCTGCCGCTTCCTTACCTGGTAGTAACCTTCACCCTTGGTGGAGTGCTGAATCCAGCCTTAGTCGGTGTAGCCTCCGGACTGGGTGCTGGCATAGGTGGAACACTTGTTTACTTATTCGGCCGGAGTGGAAGCAAACTTCTCCCCAAGCTTGGCATCCTGTCTCCTGACTCCGACCAACCTCCCTCCCCTCGGGTAGCTCGGCTGCTTGACTGGGCAGAACGGAGGGGCTCGATAGTTATCTTTATAATGTCGGCAATGCTTAACCCTATGTTTGCACCTATGGCTATTACCATGGGAGCGCTTCGCTTCCGCCTGACGAAATTTTTTTTCTGGTGCTCGGCAGGCAATATAGTTAAGAGTTTATTTATTGCCTCTTGTGGCTATTATGGCCTGGGGACTTTACTTCGCTGGTTAGGGGTAAATATCTAAACCGTGGGCATAGAGAGCTTTGCTTATTTCTTCTTCGGTAATAATGTAATTATTGGCCCTCACATAAGGAAGCAGCTTAAATTTCTGAAAGAAATTGTCCCCCCCACTTTTCAACAAAGACAAATGGATGATTTGGGTTGTGGTGATGGCAAGGTAACTTTGCTGCTAAAGGAGATTTTTTTACCGAAAAGAGTTCGAGGCTTTGACATTAACCCTGGTCTGGTTAGACGAGCCAGAGATAGAGGAATTGAAGCTGACGTTCGAAATCTGGATGAGGACATACCAACGGGGGAGTTAGCGGTAATGTGGGGAGTTTTACATCATCTGAAAGACAGGGAATGTTGTCTTAATGGAATCAAGGAAAACTACGCCCTGATTTTTATCAGAGAGCCAGTAAGGAATAGCATCCTTAAGGTATTGGAACTGGGGCACCCACTAATAAGAGAAGAGATTGAACGCTTGGTTGAAAAGCATTTATCCAATTCACAAATCTTTTATTATGGTAATAGCATCTTCATATTTTACATATCACCAGAGTTAGATGTTAGGTCGTTAACTACTGATTAAATAAGACTTATTATCTACCCCTGCGGTGACCTGACACGCTGGCACCAAGACAACGTTGATGGAAGACACACCCTTGACATCGTACATCGTTCAACCTACAATTGCCATTAGTAGCCATGGCAGGACATAAGGTATACGACATCAGCCTTACCATCTACCCCAGCATGCTCGCATGGCCGGGACAACCCCAAGTAGTAATGGACACAGTCAAGTCAATTGCCCAGGGAGGCTCGAGCAACGTCTCAATTCTCCATACGGGTACCCATGCCGCTACCCATGTTGATGCGCCCAGCCACTTCATACCGGGCGCTCCAAGCATAGACAGCATCGGACCAGAGGTGCTGCTTGGCCCGGCCCGTCTGTTCCAGCTACCAGGGGCCCACCACATTGACCGCAATTTGCTGGCGGGGCTGGAGTTGAAGGGCGTCGAGCGCTTGCTGCTGGACACTCGTAACTCAGCCTTGCTCAAGCGAAGGCAGTTTGAGCAGGATTATGCGTTTATTTCGGAGGATGCCGCTCACTACCTGGTGGACATAGGAATAAGGCTGGTGGGCATAGACTACCTGTCGGTTGACCAGTATCAGAATAAGGGTCGTCCTACCCATCACATCCTGCTCGGGGCTGGAGTGGTGATAGTGGAGGGGCTGGATCTCACCGGGGTGCCTCCCGGAGATTATGAGCTCCTCTGCCTGCCCTTGAAAATCAAGAATGGCGACGGCGCTCCGGCACGTGTGTTTCTGCGAGAGCTATGATGACTAGACTCAGCAAGGTGGTGCCTGCCATCCTCACCGATGACCCAAAAGTCTTGGACACCATGGTGCGCCAGGCAGAGAGCTTCACTACCTATGTGCAGTTTGATATTATGGATGGCCAGTTTGTGCCTTCGCAGAGTATAACCTCTGAGCACCTAGCTGCTCTCCCTATGAAGCTCAGTTGGGAGGTGCACCTTATGGTACAGCGGCCAGAGGGCTACCTAGAAGACTTCCGGAAAGCGGGAGCTCAGAAGGTAATCTTTCATTATGAGGCGACTTCCTCGCCAGAGGCAGTCATCTCTCAGATAAGAAACCTCGGGCTAGGGGTAGGACTGGCCGTCAATCCGGAAACTCCCGTCTCTGTCATCTACCCGCTAGCTAGCAAGGTAGACAGTGTTCTTTTCTTAACAGTTAACCCCGGCTTCTATGGCAGCCCGTTCATACCTGAAGCCTTGGACAAGGCGATGGAACTCCGCAGCGCCCAGCCCGATATGGAGATAGGTGTAGATGGAGGCATGAAAGAGAGCAACGTTGCCCAGATTGCCCGGATGGGGATTGACGTGATTTATGTGGGGAGCGCCATATTCTTACAGCCGGAGCCAGGCGAGAGCTTCCGCCGTCTCCTGACACTGGCTCAAGAGGGCTCACGGCACCGGGGTCAGTAGGCACAGCTCTAGTGAATGTTAGCCTAGTTATTGCTTGGTATGGCTATACCACTTCGCTCACGAGCCTTGATAGGGCTACCGCGTCAACCCGGCTGAAGTGAACCCTTGCAACACGCCGTGCTGACGATTGTAACGCTTGAAGGTCTCCCAAAGCCTGGGCATCAGCCACCACCCCGAAAGTGTAAGGTTTACCGGGTATTGGCAAATCCTTCTCATGGTCGGCAGTTATCTGTAGGAATAGCCCCGTGTTTGGCCCACCCTTGTGCAACTGTCCAGTGGAGTGCAGGAAACGTGGCCCATAGCCGAGCGTGGTGGCAATACCGTACCGCTCTACTACTTTTCGGCGGAAGTCCACCAGCACCTTGTCCAACTCGGGCGTCTGACGAACGTAAGCCATGATAGCCAGGTACTTACCTTTTCTAGCCTCAGCTAGCAAGTCAGCAAAAGAAACATCAGCCTCCACCCACGGGAGACGACCAGAGGTTGTATATTCCTGTAACAGACGCTCCGTTGCATCCTTGGCCTCCTGCACGTTAGGCTGGTCAAAAGGATTGATGCCCAGTATTGCCCCGGCTACCGCAGTAGCGAACTCCCAGCGGAAGAACTCAGTTCCTAAATCATAACGGTCTCGCAGCTCTAGGGTAACCACCGGCTGTCCCGCAGATTTTATCCTCTGCAATGCAGCGTCGATAATAGAATTGTCATCTTCATCTAGGCGTAGGCAGACAAACAGGCGGTCATCACCGTAATGTGCAGGATTCACCAGGGGCTCACCGACAATCGGGATGATACCTTTACCATCCTTGCCAGTACTCTCAGCAATGAGCTGCTCCACCCAAAGCCCAAAGCTACTGATGGATGGTGATGTGATGAGGGTAAGCTTGTCCCGCCCCCGAAGAGCTAAAGTACCCATGCACGCCCCCAGCCAGGCACCCGGATTTTCACTGGCAGGCACAGGGGCAGCACATCTCTTTCGCATACTGTCTGCCCGGTCAAGTAGCATCGTAATGTCAACTCCAATCAGTACTGCCGGAACTAGGCCAAAGTAAGACAGGACAGAATAGCGCCCGCCAATGTCGGGTGGGTTCAAGAATATATGGCGGAACCTTTTCTCCTCAGCCAGTTTAGCCAGCGGTGTTCCCGGGTCGGTGATAGCCACAAAGTTCTGCCCGGTTTTCTCTTTCCCCACGGCCGACTCTACCAGGCTTCTGAAATACTGGAAAAGAGAGATAGGCTCGGTGGTGGTACCGGACTTTGAAGAGACCAGGAATAATGTATGCGCCGGGTCGATGGTGTCAGTCACTGCCTGCACCGAGGCCGGTATTATGGAGTCCAGCACAATCAGTTTAGGACACTCGACAGCACTGCCAAAGGTCTGTCGCAGCACCTCAGAACCCAGGCTGCTGCCACCCATGCCAAGTAGAACTACATGACGAAAACCAGCATCTCGTACTTCTTGAGCGAAAGACTGCAAGGCAGGTATTTGTTTGTGCATAAGGTCGGTAATCGTGAGCCAGCCCAGGCGATTGGTAATCTCGGTGGGGTCTGGCTTCCAGACAATGTGGTCTTTTCGCCACATCCGTTCCACTACGTTGCGCCGACTAATGTCAGCTAAGGCGTCTTCCACGTCGCTGAGGTATCTGCTAATACTAGAATGTAACTTACTATTGCGGTTCTTCATTGCCGCCCTCTCTGTCTCCTTGGAGAGCCTGACGCTCAATAGCCAAGACCTTTTCCTGTCAGCGGTGGCGCCATTCCTCACCGGAGAAGCACAGGTTGAGGAAGGACGCCACCAACTCCGTAGCTAGCTCTACCCTGATGATACGCGCCCCTAGGCAGAGGATATCCATGTCAACTCCTTGGTTTTGACTCAAGTTGCTCACGCCGCCCTCCCAATCTTGTCACGAGCCAGGGCAGCTGCCCCGATGACTCCAGCTTTGTCTCCCAGGGCTGCCATCACGATGCGCAAGCCTTCCACCGCCGTCTGCAGAGCATTCTCCCGGACGACATGTTCCACTTCGGAAACATACTCTGGTCGACCCTGGATAACACCACCTCCAAGTACAACTAAACAGGGGTTGAAGGCATTAACGATGCTCACCACGCCGGCGGCCAGGTACTGTGCTGTCTCTTCCACGAGACGGCAGGCCAACGGGTCTCCATTACCACAAGCCTGGCTAACTGTGGCCGCGGAGATTTGCTGGATGCTCCCAGCCAAAGCGACCAGCCGCTGTCCGGCTTGATGGTCGGCATGTACCGCTTCCTGCGCCCGCTCGGCAATAGCCCAACCACCAGCATAGGCCTCCAGACAACCACGATTGGGGCAGTGGCAACGCCGTCCACCGGCCACAATAGTCATGTGCCCAAGCTCCCCGGCGGTATTGCTACACCCCTCCAATATCCGTCCACCGCTGACGACACCACCACCAATGCCAGTACCAACAAAGAGACATACCAGGTCATCCACTCCCTGTCCAGCACCGTGTTGCCACTCCGCCCGGGTAGCAGCACGGACATCGTTGTTGACGACCACCGGTATGCCCAGTGCGTCTTCCAGTTTCACCTTGAATGGAACGTTGCGCCAGCCCAGATTTGGGGAAAAGCACAACGTCCCGGCCCTATCCAATTGCCCGGCTACACCGACACCCAGACCCTGCGCTGTCTTACCGGCTTCAATCTGGCAGGTCTCGACACAGGCTACGATATCGGCAATTACGGCATCGGCACCCTTCTCGGGATTAGCCGGTTGGCGATAAGATACCACAATGCGGCCAGTCATATCTACCAGTGCCGTCTCGACCTTGGTACCTCCAAGGTCGACACCTATGGTTACTACCTCGCTATCTTCAATCAATTTTCTTCGCCCCGGATTTTTGTACCGTCAGCAGTGTCGCCATAATTAACTGACTTTAACCAGCTAGTTTGTCTTTGTCAAGCAGGCCCGTACTTCGGAACGAGTAGCAGCTTTCTCCTCATTTCACCGCATCAAACAAGCCAAGCTGCATATGAGTTGACCGAACGCACCCGTAAGCAAGTGTGCAACGCAGATATCGGCAGCAGCCTACATACCAGTTCAACACGCTGGGTACAAGATAACCTCACTGAAAGCGATAGGAGAATGGCATTATTACGCTTTTTCACACGGTCCTACGTACAAGGAATGATAACCTCCAACTGGACACCAATTGAGGTTAGTCTAGCCACCATTGGTTACAGTTTTACTATCTTAGCTTTATACATGTAAGAGATGGCTAGTATTTGCTGCTGCTGTTCCTCAGGCAGGGGTTCATCTAAGGCTAATACCGCTAGTGCTTGACCTCTAGGTTTGAGACGGCTAACGTTCATAGAACTAATATTTATGTCAGCATCACCAGTTATCTTACCGACAGCTCCCATAAGCCCAGGACGGTCTCGGTGGTCAAGGAACAGGAAGTAGCCCTCTGCAGGTACAATATCAATCCAGTGGTTATTAACCCGGACAATATGCGATTCCTTACGAATTACCGTACCGGCAGCAGTAGTAACTCCAGCGCTGGTAGTGGCATCTACAGTAATGAGACTGGCATAATTCTCACAGGTTACTTCCTTCTGTTCTATTACGGCTAGACCACGCCGGGTTGCTACCAGGTTGGCATTAACCAGATTAACTCGTTCCTCGCTTACCTCCTCAAGCAATCCTCCCAGAACGGCTGACTTGAGAGCATTGGTGTCATAATTAGCAATCTCACCCTCATATCTAATCTCGATAGCGTTCATCTGCCCTTCAGCTAACTGGCTAATCAGCCTGCCCACTGTGGAAGCCACCCTTATAAAGGGTGTCAGCACTGGTAGGTCTTCTGCTGAGATGAACGGGGCATTAACGGCGTACCTGGCTGGCTGCCCCTTAAAGATATCAACAACCTGCTTGGCTACCTCGGTAGCTGCCAAAGCTTGGGCTTCGGTGGTGGACGCCCCTAGATGAGGGGTAACAATGATTTTGTCACTTTCAAAGAGTATGCTTTCGGTGCATGGTTCTTTGATGAAGACATCAATGGCGGCACCAGCCACTTTATTCTCCTTGACCGCTTTAACCAGTGCTTCTTCATCAATCAGTCCGCCTCGGGCAGTGTTAATGATACGCACTGTGGGTTTGACCAAAGCCAGCTCTTTAGGCCCAATTAGCCCCCTAGTTGATTTAGTTAACGGAACGTGAAGGGTGATGAAGTCTGATTCTTTAAGGAGCTGTTTTAAAGGGACAAGCTCCACTTGAAGGTTGCGAGCATGGTCAACAGAGATAAACGGGTCAGAAGCAATTAGTTTCATTTCCAGACCCAGGGCACGTCTGGCTACTTCAGAACCGACATTGCCCAGCCCAATAATACCCAGTGTTTTGCCCTTTACCTCAGTACCCATGAAATCGCCCCGGCGCCAGACATGGGATTTGAGCACGGCATTAGCCTGAGGAACATGGCGGGCCAGAGAGAGCATCAGGGCGATAGTGTGTTCGGCGGCTGATACCGTGTTACCAGAGGGAGCATTAACTACCACAATGCCCCGGCGGGTTGCCTCTTCCACATCAATATTATCTACCCCAACACCAGCCCGAGCAATGACCTGTAATTTCCCCCCAGCCTCTATCACCTTGGCCGAGACCTGGGTCTGACTGCGCACCACCAGTGCCTCATAGTCACCAATGATGGATATGACTTCCTCCGGCTTAAGCCCCGGTCTAATATCCACCTGAGCACAAGCACGCAGAATGTCTATACCTGCGTTGGAAATAGGGTCAGCTACTAACACTTTCATTTTCACTTAACCACTACTTCCTAAACCCAGCCTGCGGCAATACCACCTTTAGGGCTGAGATTACTGCTTTAATGTCGTCTTCAGTCACCCAGCCCAGATGACCGATACGGAATATTTTACCGTCTAAACTCTGCTGTCCACCAGACAATACAACCTGATGTTCCTCGCTCAGAATCTTACGCATCTTCTTAATGTCAAGCCCATCTGAAGCAGCTACTGCGGTAACTGTATTGGAGGCATATTTTTCGTCAGCAAAGAGAGCTAGACCTAATGATTTTACTCCGTCACGAGCTGCCTTAGCTACCCGGGCATGGCGGGCTATGATATTGGGTAGACCTTCCTTGAGCATCATCTCCAGCGATACCGATAGAGCAAATACTATAGAAAGAGCTGGCGTCCAAGGCGTTTGTCCTCTTTCTAAGTAGTTCTTGGCTTTGGTAAAGTCCCAGTAAAAGCGCGGCATCCTGGCGGTTGAGTGTGCCTGCCATGCTTCCTGGCTGACACTCATCATGACCATCCCCGGGGGAACCATCCAGCCTTTCTGAGAGCCGGTAACGGCAACATCGCACTGCCAATCATCTACCGGCAAGTCAATTGAACCTAGGCTGCTAATGGCATCAACCACCAGCAGTTTACCTAATTCCTTGACCACTGAGCTAATTGAAGCCAGGTCATTGGTAACGCCGGTAGAGGTTTCATTGTGGGTAACCAATACTGCTTTGATTTTTGGTTCAACTTGGAGGGCCCGGCGTATGGCATCGGCATCAGCTGCCTTGCCCCATTCAAAACGGAGCGGGATTACCTCAGCGCCAAATTGCTCCGCAATACTGGCAAAGCGTTCTGCAAAAACACCGATAGACACCGATAATACTTTGTCTCCGGGGGATAGGGTATTAACGATGGCCGCCTCAAGGCCGCCAGTACCTGAACCAGTAAGTAGAAAAACATCACCCTTGGTCTGGAATAACTGCTTTAATTTAGCCGTCACATCGTCCAGAATCTGGGCAAATTCCGGACCACGATGGTTTATCATTGGCTTAGCCATTGCCTGAAGAACTTCACTGGGGCAGGGAGTAGGCCCTGGAATACGTAGATTCTCCATATTCTTCTCCTTTACTATGTTAGTATATCAGTATTTATCACTTTAGCAAAGCGTCGTTTGCCCACTAACCAGCGCTAAGTAGACTTGATATAGCGCCGCTTGCCTACTTTTATGATAGTGTCTTTAGGGAAAGTCCGATTCACATCAGTAACTTTTTCGCCATTTATACACACAGCACCCTGTTGAATAAGGCGCCTAGCCTCACTACGGCTTTTGGCGAGATGGTTTTTCACAAGATAATCCTGAAGACTGATGCCGTGTGACTGGGTACCAAGGTTTATCTCCTCAGGCATCTCTTTCTGCTGTATAACTCTGGTAAATTGCCCCTCGGCTTCAGTGGCTGCCTTCTGGTCGTAAAGTTGGGTAACAATCTCCCTGGCCAGCCTCTTCTTAAGTTCCATCGGGTTAGCGGTGTCACCTGTTAGCCCCTGTCTGAATTCCCCTAGCTCCTCATCAGAAACATCAGTTACCAAATCAAAGTAGTCTAGGATAAGACTATCAGGTATAGACATCACCTTACCGTATATCTCGTTAGGCGGCTCAGCAACGCCGATATAGTTACCCAGGCTCTTGCTCATTTTCTGGCTGCCATCGGTACCAACCAGCAGCGGTGTCATAAAGCATTGCTGAGGAGGTTGCCCCATCATGGACTGAAGCTCCCTGCCGACAAGAAAATTGAACTTCTGGTCAGTGCCACCAAACTCAACATCAGCCTGGATAGCTACTGAGTCATAGGCTTGGAGCAGGGGGTAGAGTAGTTCGGTCAACGCAATGGGGCGCCCCTCGTTATATCTCTTACTGAAATCATCTCTAGCCAGAAATTGGGCGACAGTAAACTTACTGGTGAGCTGAATAATATCGCTCAGGGTAAACTTGTCAAACCACTCGCTTTGCCACCTCACCTCTGTCTTTTCCTTATCAACTACCTTGAAGAACTGCTCCAGGTAGGTTTGGGCATTAGCTAGAACCTGTTCCCTGGAGAGCATGGGGCGGGTGGCGGACATACCACTGGGGTCACCTATCCGGGCTGTCCAATCGGCAACGATGAGAATAACCTGATGGCCTAGCTCTTGAAATTGGCGTAATTTCCTCAAGGCTACCATATGACCCAGGTGGATATCAGGGAAACTGGGGTCGAAGCCCTCTTTTAATCGTAGCCTCTTGCCCGAGCGCAGTAGCTCTACCATCTCCTCTTCAACTACAATCTCAGCCACCCCTCGCTTTAGCAAGCGACTAATATCCGGGTTGATTATCACTTTTTCACCTGCTCCCTTGCAGAGTTTAATATAGCCCTTCCCTGTTTCACGTCTTCGGCCACCTGTTTCTTTAGCTCATCAGCAGTATCAAATCTCTCCTCACCACGAAGCCGCTCGATAATATCGATTCTTAGTTCCTGCCTATAAAGTTCACCGTGGTAGTCAAGAATGTAAACCTCTACCGCCCGCTCACCACCATCAAACGTAGGACGTCTGCCAATATTAGTCATTGACTGATAGGCTTTATTATCAACATAAGCCCAAGTAGCATAAACACCGTCCGGGGGAAGTGCCTGTTGTGAGTCTACATCCAGATTAGCCGTGGGAAAGCCCAGCTCTATGCCTCGTCCTGCCCCGGTGATTACCCGCCCGTGAAGGCTGAAGG
>CAZQZA010000022.1:0-14252 GCA_964597725.1 uncultured Dehalococcoidales bacterium
AACCTTTCTGGTCGTGGTGATAAGGATATGGATATTGTAGTTAAGGCACTGGGGGCGAACCCTTGAGCTGCATTGCTTCTGTCTTTAACCAAGGTTACACGGCTTTAATACCCTATGTAACTGTAGGTTATCCCAGCATTGAAGCCACCTTGAAGGTGGTCCCCATTCTTGCCTCAAGCGGTTGCGATATAGTAGAGCTGGGGATTCCCTTCTCTGACCCTGTTGCCGACGGCGTTACCATACAAAGGGCGAGCTTTCATGCCTTACAAAATGGTGTTACCCCAAAAGTTTGCCTTGAGGTAGCTAAGGAATTAAGCCAGAAGGCTCAAATACCCTTAGTGTTTATGACATATTTCAATCCAGTGTTCAGTTATGGTCTTGAGGAGTTCTGTGGTGCCTGTGCTGGCTCTGGGGTCAGTGGCTTAATCATCCCTGACCTGCCTCCGGAGGAAGGTTCGGAGCTAGAGACCATTACCCAAAGGCAAGGACTCGACCTCATCTACCTACTGGCTCCAACTAGCACCGAAGAGCGTATCAGACTTGTTGCCGAAAGGTCTCGAGGATTTATATATCTGGTTTCAGTAACCGGTGTTACTGGGGCTAGAGACAGACTACCTGCAAATTTGGAGGCATTTGTTGCCAAGGTAAGGCAGGTAGCTACTCAACCGCTCTGCGTTGGCTTTGGCATATCCACCCCAGAGCAGGCAAAGCGGGTAGCTAGAATAGCTGACGGAGTTATCGTAGGCAGTCGACTGATTCAACTTATGGAAGCTGATGATAACTCCATATCAACAGTCAGTAGTTTTGTAAAAGAGTTAAGGCAGGCTCTTGATGAGTTGGCTGAAGAAAGGAAGCTATGAACAGACGGCCTTTTCTTCCTATCAATACTAATATTGTCCCATCGCCGGTTAGTCCAGTAGGTTTGGAATATATTGGTGAGACTCTCATTAGTGCTAAGGTGACCTATTGGGATATTACCAGTTGTTGATAGCTGTAATCGCCTAAATCACAACTGTCATTTGCCAGCTGAGCAAGGTACCCCTGTAGTTGTTCAATACTGGGATTCCAACCGTTCACCCAACGAACCAAGGGCCTCTTGTAGCGAAATTTCAGAGGTATAAGTGTGAGACCGAGGCTTAGGTAATGTTTGAGTTCATCGTGAAGGCTCATGGCACTGCCCCTCTCGTAAAGAGGAAACAGTGCCTATAGAGAGTTCAAAAAAGCTCTCCATGGGTTTCGCAAAAGTGATGTTTGGCCCACCAAAGGGGACGATACCGAGAACTCCTCGGCAACTTCCTAGAGATTTGATTTGGCCGGGAGGAGATTTAAGAAGCCACGTTTCCTCCAAGATGTGCGGGGGATAAGTTGACGGCATGTTCATCCCCGTGTATGCAACGTTGTAGAAGGTTTAATGCACCGTTTTCTGAACACCATAATCGGTTTCCAGTTCCCGGTTTCCATTTAAGCGCTATAAGAATGTGGAAAACTGATTCTGACCAAGAGCTACTAATGGACCATGTCAAGAATCACAAACCGATGGTTTGTTGAGAGGTTGGTCAAACGAAACGAATGACTTACTATTTACTCGTATTTGGAGAAATCGGTATCCACTCGGGTGATAATTTCTATAAATGCTGGCTGTCCAGCGGCTAGCACCCCCTTCGCTCTCTTGATTGCCGGAATGAACTCAGCCGGCTGCTTAACTCTCTCCGCATGGAAGCCCAATGCCTCAGCAACCTTAGCATAGTCGCCGCTGACACGATCGACGTTGTAGCGTTGGGTCGCCGTCGGCAGCATACGGTCGTAGCCACCAAACCTGGAGTTATTGAGAACAATGCTCAGTATGGGTATCTTCTCCCGCACTGCCGTCTCGAAATCAAGCCCGGCCATGCCGACACTAGCATCACCCAAGATATGAACCACCATCTTGTCTGGATTGGCCAACTTCGCCCCCATAGAGAAGCCCAGTGAGCCACCAAGCGTAGTCGTTTTACCCCACCCAATGTAGCCTCCGGGTACAGTTGATTCGTAGAAGGGAACCGACTGGTCTCGAGGGCCTCCCGACTCATGGGTGACGATTGTTTTTTTCTTGTCCAGCGTCGCATTCAGGTCCCAGACCACTCGGTAGGGATTAATAGGCACCTCATCAGAGGTAAGCTTTGGCATCCACTCCCGCAGCCACTCCTCTTTTACCGTACTAATCTCTTTAGTTACGGTACTATTATCCCTTTTGCCTCCAGTGCCAATCTGTCTCTTGACTTCATCAATAAGCTGCCGCAGCACCAGTCGGGCATCCCCTATGATGGCCTCTGCTACGGGGTAATCTTTACCGATATCAATCTCATCTATGGTTGATTGGATGATGACCTTGCCATCAGGGATATTGGTGGTAAAGCTCTCCCGCGTGCAGCTAGAACCGATAGCAAACACTAAGTCAGCCTTCTTTAGAAAGTGCATCACCATCTTGGGCCGTGTTCTACCGCCAGTGCCAAGAGATAGAGGATGATTTTCGGGAAAGGCACTCTTACCCTGCATTGTGGTAAATACCGGAATCTGGAGTAGCTCGGCGAATTCGCGTAGTTCATCCCAGGCGCCAGCATAAAGAATGCCATTTCCGGCACGGATGACAGGATTCTTGGCCGCTATTAGGGCCTTAGCCACCTGCCTGACATCGCTGGGGTCTCCGCTTGTTTTCCAGCCCTTTACCGGCTCATATTGAAACAGCTTATCGTCAAATTGTTCAGCGGCGACATCGATGGGTATTTCGAGCAGTACCGGGCCCGGCCGTCCTGTTCTAAGATAGGTGAAGGCACGCCGCATCAAGGTCGGCACCTGATCAGCGAAGTGAACCATGTCCACCCACTTGGTAATCTCCCGGTAGTTATAAGAAGCCATAAACTGCGGGCGCTCTCGGCTACGCCGTGCATATCCCCCAGGCATGAACAAAATGGGCACGGAATCAGCAAAGGCCTGAGCTACACCGGCAAAGGAATTCTCGCACCCGGGCCCATACTGCACCACGCAGACGCCGTTACGCCGACCAAATGAAGCTCGAGTAAAGCCATCAGCCATGCCCACGGCCACTCGCTCTGTCCTTGTCTTAATTGGCCTAATGCCTTCGGTAGCCACCGCCTCAATCACAGGGTTCGTGGGGAAGCAGGTGATAAAATCCACTCCTTCCTTTTTTAGAACTTTAGCCACTGCGGTTTTACCATCCATTGTAAAATTCCCCTTTCTATATTAGTAGCATGAGTCTTGAGAATACCATAATAGCAATAAATTAGACTGTCAAGCGTTATCGGCACAGTTCCTAACACATATTCTACTGCTAAAGGTGGTATTCAATGTCCGGTTCTTTGGCTAGCTCCAGAAGCGAAGTGACTACGGCCGGGCTTAGTGGGGTGCCGTCACTTCGCCGTTGTTTTTCGCTCTCCTGTTCGACCTCACCAGCCAGGTATATTCTATCCGCACCCGCTGCCTTTGGCAAGGCTCGATACACCTTTACCATCCCATCCATATAAGGAGTTCGATCTTTCGATAATTTAGGAAGGTACAGGAACTTCACCAAAAATATGATATCAAATATGATTCTGAAAAACCGCTCGATGTAGACGGTCACCTGGCGGACAGGGTTTTTCAGGCGGGGGTTGAGTTTTTTGTTGATATCGGGACGTATTGCATTACCACCCGTAGAGTGATTAAGGTAACGGCACAGGAGTTACAAGCTGAAATCACTTCTTGCCCTGACGAATTGGAATTAGGTCAGGGAGAGAATCGGGTAAGAGTGTTACACCGTAACGTTGAGGGAGACCAAGAGCCCATTGTCATTGCCGGGATTCAGACGATACCCTTCAGTGATGAAGAGATGATGTTCAAGATTACCCAAGGCTGCGCCATGGACCGTTGCGTCGATGGAATTTGGGGTGGAGTTCTTCTCAGAATCGATGTCAAATACAATGTTGTCGCCGGTATGCCATCTGAGATATATCAATACCGAAGGACAGACGAAATTTTGCTCACACTGTTGTCTGATTTGAAGATGGAACAAGACATGCTCTCTGCCGCCATCTTCCTGATAACTGCTGCTTGCTGGGCATCCTTCTGTCCGAAGTAAGCTTTGGTTGGCTGGACAATGTTAAATAGTTTGGCAACAACGGTGGCAACACCTTTGAAATGACCGGGCGGGAAGCCCCCTCCATCCGTTCGATAACCCTACCAACCTCTACCCAACTACCAAACTGTGATGGGTACATTTCGGCTACTTAGGGCATAAAGACAATATCAGCCCTCTCGGCTAACAAATCTTGACCAAGAGGTTTAAAGTTTACTGCTCAGGGGGACTGGCAATTTGGGCATTTCTGCCCAGATACCTGCATCGTGCGACGGTATCAGAAAGGCATCCATTAGGGCTTGAATGGTTTTCAACTTATGCAGGCTAGCTATCGCTGCTGATGCGTCCCAACAATTGCCTGGGGGAAGCATTTCTGTAAAGTTCTCCAGCGTGCAGGACGCATCGCCGGCAAATATTAGGTGCTTGCCGCTGGTTAGGGTTACCAGCAGAGACTGATGTCCGGGTGTATGACCTGGAGTGTGTAGCAACATAATACCAGGCAGTACTTCCACATCTCCGTCCACAAGTTCGTACCGGACATCACAGTCAAAATGATTGCGCATGTACGAGGCTTGAATGTGCTGGTCGGGATAAAAAGCAAAGCGGTACTCGGATTTCTGAGTAAAAAAGGTAGCTTCCGTAAAAAACCGGTTACCACCAGTATGGTCCCAGTGCAGGTGCGTATTTATCACATACTTAATATCCTTGGTCTCAAGCCCCAGTTCTTGCAGGCGGGAGCGTACATCATCTTGGGGCGTCAGCACTGGGTGGATCAGTTTTGCCCGTTCGCCCCAGGCTTTTTCCGGTTCCAGCACACCTTGCGGGTTAAGTCCGGTCTCTACCAGAACCCACCCCTGGTCGGTTTCCAGAAGAGCCATGCATATGGGAACCATTTCTACTCGACCATAGCCGCGACCGCCGGTGAGAATACTTCTGTCCAGCTTGATATAACCGCCCTCAAGCAAATAAGCCTCTTTCACTGCCATAATAAACCTCCATTCTGAAGCTGATACCACTTCTCAAACTAACTATATCAGTCTGCCCGGAAGCCTCGGATGATATTCCTTGATAGCCCCTATCTCCTAATCCTCCTCGGGCAAAATTCCACAAAGAACCTTGGCATCGTGCATCTTCTCCTCAAATTCGCCGTCTCGTCCGATGATAATCTTCTGATTCTCTAATGGCCCACCGCTTTGGTGAATGCCGCCAGCAGTGGGGGCTAGTGCCATACATTGGGTTAATCTCATCAGGCGCATTCTATGTTCTGTGGGAATAGCTGGGTTAGCCTGGAGGTACTTCTCCATCCACCCATGGGTCTCGGGATTGTCATAATCCTTGAAGGATGGAACGGTTGTTGCTAGTCCACCGGCAATATCATTAGCCAGCTTACAACACTCCCAATAGCCTTCTACCGACCGGTATTTACCTACATTAATCGTCAACGAATCAGGGAGGACTATCCCTGAGCCAGATGGCGAAGGCTTTCCCAAATAGGCTGCCGCTAGGGCTAACCCCCAAGAGGTTTGGGAGTGTATTGTCATGTCATTGAGCTTATTCCTAATATGATAAGCTTTAGCTACCCCGTTAGCCTCAGCAACAGCAGCGGCAGCACCAGTCAGAAGTTCCATCAGGGCTGGGCGACATCCGCACTGCCACATCCTTGCCATAAGCCCCATAGTGCGCACCACTACCTGACTAAATTCCCATTCTCCGGCCATGAATACCCTCTCGTTGGGAATGAAGACGTCATCGAATATCATGAGCGATGTTGAGCCAAAGCCACCACCATACTTGACATTCCCTAAATCTCTGTCATCCCCAGTGTAAGCTAGAGCATCAGCATTATTATGCTGCATGATATAAGTTATCCCCTTTTCATCAGTAGGAACAGCAAATGCTACAGCATATGGCGCATCAGATTCGTCCTTTCCGTAAGTAGATGGAATAACAGCGGTCTCGTTGGAGATTGCCGGACCGCTCTGGCTTGCCTTAGCCCCTCGCACTACAATACCGTTTGGCCTTCTTTCCACTATATGCAGGTACATATCAGGGTCTGGTTGCTTGCTTGGCGTTAGACTTCTATCGCCTTTCACGTCCATCATACAACCAGTCTCATAGATGTCATACTTCTGAATATATTTGAGCCAGTCCACAAGCCTCTCGTGATAGTGTGTGCCCTTGGTTTTGTCTATTTGCCAGGTCAGCTCCCATAATGAGTTGACCATTCCCAGCCCGGTACAGCGTAGGGCGCAGCTACCCAGCCTGCGTTGCAGAAATCGTATTTGATGTTGGCGCATCACTAGGTGGTCAACGCTAAGGAAGGGCAGAAGAAATCGGTTGATTCTCTCGCCATTTAAAAGCGAGGACTCTGTGGTCAACAAGTCCTCATATTTGGGGTTCTTTGCCCAGTCGTAGGTTCTGGCAACTGTAGCAATAGTGCTCTTCAAAACGGGATGTTCCAGAACATTATCCACCTTCTTCCCCAGACAATATATGGTTGGCTTTCTTTTTTTCAAACTCTCAATGTATTCTGCTCCGGTTCTTAAACCCATTTTGAAACCTCCTCCTACTGTATGGGTAATGCCTTTTTACAGTATATCCTTGTGGTGATGCTAACATGGAGGCTCCGCTAAGTCAAGAGTTTGTACTGAGATTGGTTAGCAACTCTCCATAAATCGTGGCAGCAAAGCTAGCCAGTTGGTCTCAAAGCAATGATACTTAGACAAAAGTCTGGAGGCTAGAGCCTGGTAAAGGTGAGGGGAGTTAAGTTTGGCCAGCTTCAGGTAGTGGATAGGGTTCATCTAGTAGCTGATGTCAATTGGGGCAAGGATAAGCAGAGACAGAGGGGAGGCAAGCCTCCCAGGGATAAGGGTGCCACCTGGGGAGCGAAAGGGGACAAGGTAGTGGTAGGCAAAGATGGCAAAAGGCACAAAGAAAGGCAGTACTGCTACGGATATAAAGACCAGGTAAGCCTTAATGCTAGTACCGAGTTGGTGGCCAGTGTTATTCCCGGCCATGCCAATGACTATGATGGCCATAAGTTGAAGAAGTTGGTGGAAAAGGGCTTAAGGAAGGGGATAGCTGTAGAGGGGGCTAAAGAAATGATGCTAGCACCCTAAATCGTGGTGAAAAACAGAAATTGAGCCCCCTAAAGGAGGATAAATAACCAAAAAATGCCCGTTGTTTAACGATCTCTCTCTGCCATCCCTTTGCAAAGAGGGCAAAATCTGCTACACTACTTATTTATTAACAGTGCAAGAGTGCAGCGGACGAAAGCCCTCGGTATCGTTTGTAGTCCCGATTGCTCGGGAATACTGAGATTCTAATTCATGCTAAATGCCCGGTACTGAAGGAAAAGGAGGTAAGTCATAAACCTGAAACTGTTACTGGAAGAGACAGCCAAGCAATACGGAGGGAAGACAGCGATTGTCCATGGTGACCGTAGATTATCCTATGCTGAGCTGGATGAAGCCTCCAATAAGATAGCCAATGCTTTGATTGAAATAGGAATAGAGAAGGGCGACCGGATAGCTATGCTGTTGCCCAATTGCCCAGAATTTGTCATCATCTATTTTGGGATAGTCAAGATTGGTGCCATAGCTCTTCCTCTGAATATCAGGTATAAGGTTGATGAACTAGCCTCTCTGTTTAATAATTCTCAGCCGAAGGTACTGGTGGCGGAAGGACACTCTCTAGAACTACTAATTTCTGCCTTACCCCGCTTCAAATACATAGAGCATGTCATAGACCTTGATGATAAATACCCGGGTCAATTTATTAGCTATCACCAGATTATGACTACGAGTTCGGCACACATGGTTGAAGTAGAGCTAAAGCCTGAGGATATTGCCCTTATTGCCTATACTTCAGGTCCTACCGTTAATCCTAGGGGGGTGGTACTAATTCATCGTAACCTAGTCACCGAGGCGGCCATATCAGCTTGTGGATTTCAGCAGACTGATAAAGATAGAGTGATACTGTTTGCCTTACCGATGCACCACATGGTCGGCTTAGTAGGCATATTACTAACGGCTATTTACAAAGGCAGCACAGTGGTACTAGCGCCTGGGTTATCTATTAAAGGTGTTATGGAAGTTATTGAAAGGGAACGGGCAACTGTATTTATGGGGGTACCCTATGTTTATACCTTGACGGTTAATGCAGCAGAAAAGGAGGGGATAGAGAGTGACTTAAGCTCTCTCCGCTTATGTGCCAGTGCCGGTGCCCCTCTATCACCTGATGTTATGAGGCGGTTTAAGAAGCAATTTGGTTTAAATATTATTGATTTTTGGGGTTTAACCGAGGGTGTATGTCACGCTACCTGCCCGCCAGTTGATGGCAGCGGAAAGTTTGGCTCGGTGGGGAAAGCCCTGCCCGATTGGGAGATAAAGATAGTAGATGATGATGGTCGAGCGCTTCCGCCAAATCATCCAGGTGAGATAATTATTAAAGGTACCATAATGAAGGGCTATTATAATAATCCTCAGGCTACCGCTGAGGTGATTAAGGATGGCTGGCTTTATACTGGTGATATTGGGAGGCTGGACAAGGATGGCTACCTGTTTCTCTTGGGCATGAAGAAGGACATGATTATCCGTAAGGGCCAGAATATATATCCTAGTGATATTGAGGCTGTATTGGCTAGCCATCCTAAGGTGGCTGAGGTGAGAGTGGTAGGGATTCCTGATGAGATGCGAGGGGAGAATGTTAGAGCTTGCATTAGCTTGAAGGCGGGAAAGGTAGCTACAGAGGAGGAGATAAGACGCTTTTGTCGCAAGCATATGGCTGACTACAAATTACCTAAGCAAATTATATTTCTAGATTCTCTGCCCAAGACGGCCGCTGGTCAGATTCGCAAGGAGGACCTTAAAAGCTAGCCTTCTTGGGAGTTACTCTCCCGATGATATCCACGGCACCACTAATCTCCCTAACTGTCTAGTAGGGATGATTAGTGGTAGGGTTATTGACAACTGACACTATATGTGCTATGTTATGCCAGAAGGATATTTCACGTAATATTAATTTAAGTCTTAATAGTCTAGTAATGCCTTTCAAGTATCATCTGCTATGTAACAATCTCAATGAATGTAGAGTCGGTATATCTCAATTACCATGTCAATGGTGATAAAGGTGAGGTGGATTGTGGGGTTTGGATTAAGCCAAGCAACAGGTCGAGAATGGAGAGAAATAAGTGACTGAATGCGTTCTCACACAGGAACGAGCACTGAGTGATTACACTTCCATAGTGGGGGAGGAAGCCATTCAGGAATTGAGGCAGCTGGCTAAACCCTTATGTGGAGCCAGAGTACTTCATCTTAATGCTACTGCTGCTGGTGGTGGGGTAGCTGAGCTATTGACGGCTTTAGTTCCGCTGATGTGTGACCTGGGATTGAATGCCGAGTGGCGCATCTTACAAGGGGCGGATGAGTTCTACAAGGTTACCAAAGCCATGCACAATGGTCTCCAGGGGATGCCGCTCCAGCTGAAACCTGATATGAAAGAGACATGGCTAAAGTATAGCAGTTTGAATGCTGACCTTCTGGGCCATAACAGAATCTATGATTTTGTGGTAGTTCATGACCCTCAGCCAGCTGGCGTTTTGTGGCCTTTGCGGCAGAGGAATGGTCATCGAAATCCAGGTATTTGGATATGGCGCTGTCACCTAGACCTTAGCACTCCTCGACCTGATGCTTGGGAATTTCTGAAGCCTTATGTTGGAGTGTACGATGCTGCCATCTTTAGCAAGAGAGATTACTTTCAGAAGGATTTCCAGGGGCCCCGGTGTTTTGAGGTGCCACCAGGCATAGACCCCCTGAGCGCCAAGAATCGCCTCCTCGATGATGAAGAGGTTCGTAGTATTCTGCTGCGCTACAGTATTGACCCGGGGCGGCCTTTTATCTGTAAGGTCTCCCGTTTTGACCCTTGGAAAGACTTCCAAGGGGTTATTGACATATATGATTTGCTGAGGAAAGAATTTCCTAAGGTGCAACTGGTGCTGGTAGGTGGTGGTGCAGAAATCAATCCGCGAGGGTTTTGGGCTGGTTGTCGCCGAAGCCCTGTGGAAGAGCCGCCCTGTGGTGGCGAGTGACGTGGGGGGTATTGCCCTTCAGATATCGCATCGGGAAACTGGCTACCTGGTACGCTCGGTGAACGAGTGGGTAGAGGCTATAACCTACCTTTTGCAGAATAGCGAGGCTGCTGCCAGGCTCGGAAGGGCTGGCCGAGACTTGGTTCAAGAACGGTTCCTCATTACTAGGTACCTACGCGATTATCTAAAGATTTTCCGGACTCTCTCCGGCTGAGTTCAGTAGTAGGTGTTCTCCGACTCCTCTGACAAATCACTATGTTTAATCCTCTTGCAAAATACACTGACTTTTGTTATAGTATACATAGTTGCACTATGTATACTGATAAGTGAGGTGAGCTAAATGGCGCCAAGACGTGAGTTAATGAAGGTTAGTATTGATTCCTTACTTCTTTGCTTAATATCTCGGCAACCGATGTATGGCTACCAGATTCTCAAGGAGCTGGAGACAAAGAGTGATGGCTACTTCAAACTTAAGGAGGGCACTCTCTACCCAGCGCTTCACCGTTTAGAAAGAGCAGGTCTAATCCTGGGTAAATGGCAGATGCTGCCTAAAGGTCGGCATAGACGGTATTATCATATTACCGATAAAGGCTATCAGATGCTGGTAATCAAGAGAAACCAGTGGCAGGACTTTCACACTGCCATGAATCTGATTATTCAACCAGTCCGCATCTAATAGTGGATAGAGGAAATGGCAACCGTACTGAGTCAGTATCTGGAGAGTATCAGGGATAACCTAAGACTCGACCCCTCTACGGAGAGGGAGGTTATCAGTGAACTCGAGACGCATATTGAGGATAGGCTAGAGGAGCTGAAGGACACCGGGCTATCTGAAGAGGAAGCAGCCAGTACTTGCGTGAGATTACTGGGCTCAGCCAAGGTGGTTGCCCGTCAGATATATGAGGCTCATAGCCAGGGTAGCTGGCAACAGGCACTATTAGCTTCAGCACCACATCTGCTTTTCGGTCTACTTTTTGCTCTCAATTGGTGGCAAGGTGTTGGTTGGGTACTAATTATGCTCGTCTTGGTCCTAGCCGCAGCGATTTATGGCTGGTGGCATGGTAAACCAACCTGGCTTTTCCCATGGTTAGGTTATTCCCTGCTGCCGGTAGTGGGGGCTGGTCTCCTCTTACTTTATCTCCCCCCAGGATGGTCGTGGCTGGCGATACTTGTCTATATTCCGCTGGCTTTATGGTTATTGTGCTCCGTCATAGTTCAGACGATAAGAAGAGACTGGTTATATAGCTCACTAATGCTGTTTCCAGTACCTATCATCATCGGCTGGCTCTTAGCTGCAGAGTTGGGAGGTAAATTCCCTGAGCTTAGTGTACAGCGCCTTTACGATTTGGCTCCCTGGATAGGGTTGAGCTTTCTAATTTTGGCGGCAAGTGTGGCTATGTTTATTCGTTTGAGACAGCGCTGGTTAAAGGTAGCCATATTAGTTATATCAGGGCTTTCAACCCTAGCGATGGTCGCCTATTATGCTGAGGGCAGGCTGAGCTGGCCGACATTCTTAGTTTTAATTCTGGTAATGTTTGGGCTTTTCTTAACTCCGGCACTGGTGGAACGAAGAATAAGACGTCGTCGTGTACGGCGCTCAGCCTGGACGCTGGCTAGTTCGGGAGGTGGTAATGCAGCAAGTAGCCGTTGTAACGGATAGTATATCCTGCCTCACTAAGGAATTGGTTGAGCAATATGACATTAAGATTATACCGCTCAACTTTTACGCCGAGGGGAAGCTTTATAAGGATTGGGTGGACATAACTCCCTCTGAGGCTTATGAGTTATTTTTGAAAGACCCTGAGTCCTTTAAGACATCGGCAGCCTCGCCTGAGGATTGCCTTGAAGCCTACCGCAAAGCCAGTCAGCAAGCTAAGAGCATTGTTTGTATTACCGTCTCAACTAAACTCAGCACAGTCTATAATGTAGCCCAGATAGCTAAAGAGCAAATCAAGGCTGAACTTCCCCAGACCTCCGTTGAGGTATTAGACTCCCAGACAGCTACCGCAGCTCAGGGTTTTGTTGCCCTGGCGGCAGCTCGAGCTGCCGTCGCGGGGAAAGGATTAGCTGAGGCAGTTGAAGCCGCTGAGGAAATGAAGAAGAAGGTCTCTACAGTCATTCTCTTGGACACAATGCGTCATGTTTATCGCTCAGGGCGTATCCCTAAAGTGGCAGCTAGGGCAGCGTCTATGCTTAATATTAGGCCAATACTTACTGTTTCAGGGACAGTGCATTTTGTTGGCGCAGTGAGAAACAAGGAACATGGCATAAGCCGTATTCTTGAAATGATGAGAAATAAAGTGGGGCAGAGTACGGTGCATGTTGCCGTGATGCATGCCTATGCTCTAGATAGAGCTGAGAAACTGAAGGAGCAGGTAGCATCCGAGTTCAATTGTGCCGAGCTATGGCTCACCGAGTTCAGTCCGCTAATGGGCTATGCTACCGGCACTGGAACCCTGGGTTTTGCCTTTTACAGTGATGATTGATAGGGTAGCTATTGTTACTGATACCACCGCCTGTATACCCAAAGAGCAGGTAGAGAAGTATGGCATTGAAGTGGTGCCGATAGAGTTTATTTTTGGGGATAAGGTCTATCGGGATGGGATAGACATAAGTCCCGCCGAGTTCTATGCTCTTCTCCGACAGGCGGAAAAGCTTCCTACCACCTCCGGCTCTTTACCCGGCCCCTACCTTGAGGCTTATCGTAGAGCCAGCCGAAGAGCAGCTAGTCTCCTCTGTATCACTGAGTCATCTAAGTTCAGCGGGATGTTTAACTCGGCACAGGTAGCTATGGAGATGGCCAAGAAGGACATCCCCGATGTGGCCATAGAGGTGCTTGAATGTACTACCGCTGCTGCTGGAATGGGGTTGGTGGCTTTAGCCGCCGCTAGGGCAGCAGCTTCAGGGAAAAGCCTGACGGAGGTAACTGAGACTACCAAAGAGGTGATGCGTCGGGTGAGTCTATTCGCTACGCTGGATACTCTCCACTATCTGGTCAAAGGGGGGCGTGTGCCTAGAGCGGCCGGCTTGGTTAATTCGTTGCTTCAGATTAAGCCTGTTTTTACTGTTAGCCAGGGTGATGCTCATACAGTGGCACTTCCCAGAAGTACTCCTAGTGCCATAAAGCGTATACTAAAGCTAATGGGACAGAGGGTAGTTAGAGGGCAACCGCTTCATGTAGCGGTAATGCATGCTGATGCTCTGGAGAAAGCGACAGCGCTCAGGAACCGGATTTCTTCCCAGTTTGACTGTGCTGAGTTATTCATCACTGAATTTACACCGGTAATGGGAGTTCACACCGGGCCAGGGGTAATTGGCGTTGCCTTCTACAGTGGGGATTAGGGATTCCACCCGGCTGTCTTAGGGGGGCAGAGCCCCTCTTTTTATTAATCCTTCCGCCTCTCCTTTAGCCAGAGGTACGAAAGGTCTAACTTTTGTGCAAGCTTCTTTTGAAAATGTCCTGCCAAGAATGCGATGAAAATATAGGTTCATTTTGAAATACAACTTTATGGACCAATGTATAATCACCCGCCGCTAGCATCCTGTAAACGTCTAACTCACTAAATTCAGGGGGTCACTTTTTCGGAAATCAATATCTTTTATTTTTTCATCACCCTACTTGTTTTATCATCATGCTTGGAAGCCACAGGGCTAGCCGGGGGAATATCATAACCAAAGCCAAGCCAAGTGCCTGAAGCCCCACGAAGGGTATGATGGAGCGGTAAATATCCCCCATAGTTACCCCTTTAGGAGCAACTCCCCTCAGATAGAACAGGTTGTAGCCGAAGGGGGGTGTTAAGAACGCCATCTGCATATTGACGATAAAAAGGATTCCGAACCATAGGGTGTCGAAGCCTAGAGCCCTGACAATAGGGACGAAGATGGGGGCGCAGAGCATTACGATGGCGAAGTCGTCCATAATCATCCCAAAGAGAAAGAGGACGACCTGTATTCCTATGAGAACGGCCCAGGGATTTACTGGCAGTCCAGTTACTACATCAATTATCAACGCCTGAGCTCCTAGAGCGATGTAAAGGCCGGTGAAGGCAGCAG
>CAZQZA010000023.1:0-14029 GCA_964597725.1 uncultured Dehalococcoidales bacterium
AAGACGGCTCGCCTGTTTAATATCAATCGCAGCGCCGATGGTTTCTTCCTGGAGAAACACCCCAAGCTAGACCCGGTAGCTACCATGACTGACGGTGTATTTATCGCCGGCTGCTGTCAGGGCCCCAAGGATATACCGGATACCGTGGCTCAGGCTTCAGCCGCCGCCGCCGAGGTTCTGGCCATGATTAGTAAAGGCAAAGTAGAGATTGAAGCCGCCACTGCCATTATCGACGAGAGAATCTGCTCCGGGTGCCAGGTTTGTAAACTGGTTTGCCCCTATAGCGCTATTGACTTTGATGAGGAGAAAATGGTGTGCCGGGTTAATGAGGCCCTGTGCAAGGGCTGTGGCGCCTGTGTGGGCGGTTGCCCCAGCGATGCCATCAATCTTAAACACTATACCAACGAGCAAATCGTCGCCCAGATGGAGGGAGCGCTGGTGTAGCTAATACTCGCTGGAGATGAAGTTTTTAATCTGGGCGTAGGTAAATACTGGCCCATCACGGCAGACATAGAGATTACCAATATTACAGCGCCCGCACTTACCAATACCGCACTTCATCCTCTTCTCCAGGGTAGTTATCATTTGTTCTGGAGTAAATCCCAGCTTGGCCAGCGCGGGAAAGGTAAACCGTATCATAATCGGCGGCCCACAGACAATGGCTATGGCATTTTTAGCTGAGGGTGCTACCTCATCCAGTATCTTGGGTACTACGCCCACCCGTCCTGTCCAGTCTTCATCACCCCTGTCCACCGTGGTTACCATATTGATGGTTTCATCCTTGTCCCAGGCATCCAGGTCATATCCGAAACACAGGTCAGCCGGGCTACGAGCGCCATAGACAATATCTATGCTCTGGTATTTATCCCGGTTGTCAATGACATTCCAGATTAGCGATCTCAGTGGTGCCAAGCCAATGCCGCCACCAACAAAGACCAGGTTTTTGCCCTGCAGCAAATCTAGCGGAAAACTGTTGCCGTAGGGCCCTCTAAAACCTATTTCAGCGCCAACGCCAAGTCGGTGCAGGGCATTGGTTACCCTACCTACCCCCTGTAGGGCGAACTCTAAGTGGTCATGCCTGGTAGGGCTGGAGGAAATGCAGAACGGGGCTTCACCAACACCAAAGACCGAGTACTCACCAAATTGCCCCGCCTCAAAGGTAAACTCCTCCCGCAGCTTCTCATCCTTGAAATTGAAATGGAGAGTTCTAACACCCGGGGTCTCCTCAATTATCTTCTCGATGACCACGATGTGCGGCAGGTAAACATTACCCTGCGCCAGAAATTTTGTTCGGTAGCTAATATCCGTCATTACCAGTTCTCCAGATTATGTCTTAGACGGCAGACTATTTAGCGTCTGGGTAATATCCCAGTTCACCGGGCAAAGACGAATGCACCGCCCACAACCGGTGCAGGCAATAAGGTTAAAGTTCATCGGATAGAACTCATATTTATGGCATACCTTTTGCCTTACCCGACGCCACTTCTCCTCCCTCGGGTTTTCCATCGGCATCTTGGTATAGACGGCAAAGCCACAGCTATCCCAGCTTCTAAATCTAGTCCCCTGCTTTTTAATCAGTTCATCGCTAATATCAAAGCAGTAACAGGTAGGACAAAGAAGAGTACAAATCCCGCAGCTGATGCACTTAGCCGCTACCTTCTCCCAGTAGTCTTCATTCTCAAAGCAAGCGAGTAGCTTATCCCCAATGTCCGCCGTATCTACCTTCCGGGTTACCTTCTGATAGGATGCCTCTTTTGCCTCCTTAGCTCTAGCTCCATCAGCCTCAGTTACCACTTCCAGCCCACTAGTTTTGGCGATTAGCTCCTTTCCCGCCTCAGTAACCACTTCAATCAAGAACTCGTCACCAATATCAGTAAACATTATGTCAACTTTAGCTAAGTCATAGGGGCCACTGCCCAATGAAGTGCAGAAGCAGCTATCATAAGGATTGGTGCACCCCAATCCAACCAGTAACGTATTCTTTCTTCGGGAAAGATAATACGGGTCTTCATAAGTATCTTCAAAGACCTCGTCCAGTATAGCCAGGGCATTAGCATCGCAGGGGCGAATGCCAAAAATCAGTTGCTTTTGCTTATCAAGAGCGGGAACTTCTAGCTGGTAGCCATCTTCGTCTTTTTGGAAGTGGAACATCTCCTCCATCGGTGGAAAAAGGCAAGCCTTAGCTGGTATCACCGTATTACGATACCACTCCATAAAGCCGGTATCCATACCATCCCATCTAGCCATCTTCGTAACGTCACCTTCCTTGGATGGCACAAGTACCGTAAACTCCTTACTCCACTGGCTCAGGAGTTTTCCCGTATCTTTTTTGTTTATCTTCTTATTAGCCATTTTTACCTGATAAAATCTTCAGCCTCTTCCTGCTCATAGTGGGTCATTAACGGCGGTGCATCCTTATCTATTCCTGCCTTAAACTGGAACAGCTCATCTACCAAGTCGTACATTTCCTTAGTTAGACTCCTCAAGGGGATACTCACCGGGCAGGCGCGTTCACACTCACCGCAGTCAGTGCACCTGCCAGCAACGTGGATGTTCCTGATTACTTGAAACATAAGGTTATCCTGCCACCGCGGCACTGTCATCACCCACTGGGGTTCAGTCTCCTCAACAAAGCAACGCTCACAGAAGCAAGCCGGGCAGACGTTGCGACAGGCATAGCAGCGGATACAGCGACTAAACTCATCTTTCCAGAACTCCCATCTCTGCTCCGGAGTCATCCCTTTCAACTGGTCTATCTTCTCCTGGCTTACTGGTTTATCAGCAACCGGCGAAGTCGGTTCACCGAGCAGGATGTCATATTCTTGTGGAGTGGGAAGTTCGCAGCCAAGGCAGTTATTAAAAAGGACTTCAGTAATGGGAAATTCACTTGTCTTCCCATCAGCCGTTATTATTACCTTATCCCCCTTGCGGCTGATATCGTCCACCTCATCCCGGTCTTTACCAGTCAGCTTTTCTGCCTTACTCAGGTCAATAATTCCGGTACAGGGAACACCCAGGATAACCACATTCCCCCTAGCTACCTTGTTATCCTGTATCAGGCTGACAATGGAGCGGCTATCACAACCCTTGGCGACAATACCAAGCCGACCTTTGAGTTCAGTAAGGAAATTTGCCAGATTATTCACGATAAACGAGTCAATTACCAGGCGGTCAACGTCGTTCTTATCTCTGGTTATTAGCGGAGTAGTAGTAAATTTTAGGCTCCCCGGTTCGAAGCCAATAATATAGTCTACACTACCTTGCTCCAGTAAGGCCTTAGCCTCGTTGTGTAGCTTCTGTTCCATGTCTTTCATCAGCAAATAATCGATTAGGACCAACCTCCTTCAGTCCTTTGGTAACCTCAGTGACCACCTCGGCGAATTTGCCGCCTTCTGAAGCTGAAACCCAACTAGCCTGAATCCTCTGTGACTCAACACCCATGTACTCCAAAAACTTCTTGGTAATGGCCATTCTCCTTCGGGCACGATAGTTTCCAGTTACATAGTGGCACTCACCAGGGTGGCAGCCGGAAACTAGCACGCCATCAAAACCCAAGCGTAGAGCCTTAAGAATGAAGAGAGGGTCTACCCTACCGGAACACGGCACCTTGATTGCCCTTATGTTGGCAGGATATTTCTTACGGCTGGTCCCGGCTAAATCAGCACCAGCATAGCTGCACCACTTACACAGGAATCCAAGCAGCTTAGGCTCCCATTCTGACTCTTGGCTCATCTATCTCCCGGAGAAGCAACATTAACCGCAATAATTGTATCACGGATAAACATAGCTCATCAAGGCAGTGGTAAAATTAGGGCGGTTGAATTCCCGCTCATTTGGCTCACTATAAAAAATAATGCTCTGTCTATTAGAGTCACAATCAGGTCAGGCTGCGCCTCAGTATTAGCTAGCAGAAGAGTGTGATTCCATGATAGAATTTAAGGTGTTGACCATCCATTTTTGATTGTTTAACAACATTTGGTAGTGAATGATGAAGTGGAGTTATTCAATTCTTTTGATTGTGGCGCTTTTCTTCTTTTTATCAGCTTGCGCTCCGCCCACACCTTCACCCAGCCAGCTGCCAACTCCGACACCGAGCCCATCTCCAACACCCCTACCTGAGTCTACACCCAGTAAGGTTGTGGGCAAGCTAACCATTACCATCCTGTATGATAATAATGATTACGATGAGCGTCTAGAAACAGCATGGGGATTCTCATGCTTAGTAGAGGGATTGGAGAAGACTATTCTCTTCGACACGGGCGGCGATAGCTCGATACTCCTGTCTAATATGGCTAAACTGGCGATTGACCCTCGTGATGTGGAGGCAATCATAATCTCTCACATCCATCACGACCATCTCGGTGGTCTAGCTGGCTTCCTGAGGGAGAACAGTCGCGTTACTGTCTATCTGCCCAAGCATTTTCCTGACAACATCAAGAGCGTAGTGAGACAATCAGGGGCGGAGCTGACTGAAGTTCACCAGGCAATAATGATTTGCCACAACGCCTATTCTACAGGGGAGCTTGGAATCGGGATAAAGGAACAATCCCTAGTAGTTGAATCGGGTAAAGGGCTAGTGGTGATTACCGGCTGTGCCCACCCTGGGGTGGTGAACGTGGTCAGGGAAGCCAAGAAGTTGCTACAAAACGATATTCATTTGGTTCTCGGAGGTTTCCACCTTTGTTCGATGGGGGCTTCCCAGATAGAAGATATCGTTAACAAATTTAGAGGAGAAGGTGTAGAGAAAGTAGCTCCTTGCCACTGTTCTGGTGACCTGGCCCGGAGTGCTTTTGAGAAGGTCTACGGCAAGGATTTCATCCCGGTGGCTGTGGGTAGTAAACTGGGGATAGAGAGCTGAGAGAAAAGTACCAGAAGGTCTGGAAAATGAAAGTGACCATCGTATACGACAATAAAGAGAGCAAACCGGGGCTAGAAGCTGGCTGGGGATTTTCAGCCCTTATCGAAATTGAAAACACACCAGCGATTTTGTTTGACACTGGTGCTGACGGTACCACACTGTTGCATAATATGGAGAAGCTTGGGATTAACCCAAGGGACATAGGAATTGTTGTCATCTCACACACCCATGGCGACCACACCGGAGGTCTGCAGGCTATCTTAGAAGTAAATAGGGAGGCTGAAATTTATATCCCAGCGTCGTCCAGAGCCAGAATTCTGGGAAGAAAGGTAACCGCAGTTACCGAATCCATCCAGATTTCAGAGAAGGTTTTCTCTACCGGTGAGCTTGAAGGCGTAGAACAGTCCCTGGCACTCAAGACAAACAAAGGTATTGTGGTGGTGGTAGGATGCTCTCATCCTGGAGTTAGTAAAATTATTGACGCCGTTTCCCGGTTCGGGAAGGTTTACGGAATTATTGGTGGTCTCCACGGGTTTCATAATTTTGACAGGTTGCAGGGATTATCTTTAATATGCCCCTGTCACTGCACACAATATAAGTCAGAAATAAGTAGGCTATTCCCTGAGCAACATGTAGCCTGCGGAACCGGGCTGGAACTGGAGTTATAGGAGCTAACCTACTTGCCAACATCCCCTCCCTCTCCAATGTCATAATTAGGTTGTATTGCCACCCGTCAGTGATGAAAGGTTGTATCAGTTTCCGCTCTTCCTCAGTCTCTCCACTTCCTTTTCTATCTCTCTTCTCTCCCAGCTGGTTTGTCGTGAGAAGACAAAAATTCCCAGGAAGTGAAACAGTATGCCAATTCCCCAGCCACCCAAGGGAAAGACAAACCACGGGAACCCTGCTCCTGTAGCCGCCCATATAATAACCAGTAAAATGTTTACTCCAATGTAGACAGCAAAGTGGGTATAAAAGCCCTTCTTATCCTCAACTATTTTCCTCGCCTGGCGGTAGATTTCTTCTTCAGACATGCCGGTGGTCATATCTTCACCTCCAAACCCAAGATTCTGCATATCAACTATTATAGCATAGATTGATGCCTACTCCTTACAATGTGAGGGGATAACAAAAACGCTGTGCCTCTCATGTTGACCCCTATTGCCAAAGAACACCTCAATCAGCTCCTTTAGATAGCTCATGGAGAAATGGAAGAAGCCACATGACCTTTAAGGGGAGCCGTCCAAAGGTAAGGAAAGTCTATCTGCCTAATGGCAATTTGAGAAACGTATTATTGACAAGTGTCCAAATACAGGTTACAATGTTAAGTGCTGTCTGAGGTAAAACCCTTCTTGGTTAGGACACAATAGTGCCAAAGAGGCAACAGGGCCTAAGTTAAAGGCCATTGACGATATTAGATGAGCAAAGGAGCAAGGATGCAATTTGATTTAGCCATTAACACACTAGTGGTGGTACAGGCTCCTAACGCCCGGTTTGGCCAGAGAGGCCGGGTGGTGAACCGATTTGCTCAAACTAGGACGCTGTATGCGGTTCAATTTGACGATGACTGCATCGGCTACTTTGAAAGGTACGAACTTGAGAGAAGTATAACCAAAGAGACGGCCACCAACAGAGATAAGAACAAAGACTCTTACGACATAACTGAATTGGTAACACGCCCTTGACGAGAGAAGGATGATTGCGGTCGAGACACTGCTACGATTGAGCTTTTTGAGAGGCGGTACTGATTTTGATAATTTTTTCTTGAACCGCGGTGACGCCGTTCTAAGTACCACTGTTAACAAGTATGTCTATGTAACCGTGAAGGAACAACTCGACGATATGATTTGCGTAGACTATTCTCACAGAGAAATAGTAGGCAACATTGATAAGCAGGAGCAGGTTCAGGGGAATATATGAAAACTCTAATAGATTCAGAGAAACGTAATAACACTATCTGCATCGTACTGTTGTCGGTAGCGTTAGTGGTAACTGGTTTTTGCTTTGGGGTTGTGCATGGGCAGAATACGGCTGAGCCACAGGTACAGTATATTCCTTATACTATCCCTGAATATATGGACCGGGTAGAAGTTGTTGAAGTAGAGAAGGAAGTTGAAGTCCCTGTTGAAGTTATCAGAGATAGGTACAAGGTTCGGTCCAGCAAATCTTGCCATGGCCATGCTTGAGGATGATACTGGTTCGGTGCGTCTAAATCTCTGGCGAGATCAGATTGAGGTGGCAAAGGCAGGTGATATAATCGTCCTTGAAAATGCGTTCGCCAGAGAATTTGGTGGAGTGGTCGAGGTGAATATAGAGGCAGATGGCAAGCTAGCGGTATTCAATAGTGAGCGATTGGTCACGGTCTTCTGTCACACAAATGCTCTTCTTTTCACCCCTTTGAACGAAAGTCCATTTCGCTTGATCTAGCTTGTGTTGGGAGTTATTTTCTTTCTTGTTTTCATCGTTCGCTCTTACTTCTTCCCTGTTAGAACTTAGGGGCAAGCCCCGACTTCTTCATTGGGTGACGTACCCGCCTCGTTCTGGCATTGCGCTCCTGTCATTTTGATTGTAAACTGCACCTATTTTAGCCCCTTATCTACCCCTTGCCAAAATAGAATCCCATGACAATTCGCTGCTGATAACCGGTGCAATCTCGGGCAACTGAAGTATATGATTGACAAGGGGCTGGTGGTTATATAGAATGCTGAGAAACACATACCAACTGGATATTGAAGCGCGGCAGCTCCTTTATCGGAGGTATGAAATGAGAGTCCTGGGAATTATGGGAAGTCCGAGAATAAAAGGTAATACTGATCTATTGCTGGATGAGGCTTTGAAGGGGACAAAGAGCCTGGGAGTAGAGGTTGAGAAAATCATAGTAGATAAGCTCAAGATAGCCCCCTGTCGAGAATACTATGGCTGCCTGAGGGACGGCGATTGCGTTATCAGAGACGATATGGATGACATATATCCCAAGCTACTCACCGCTGAAACCATAATAATTGCCTCACCAATATTTTTTTACGGCCTCACCGGCCAACTGAAGGCGCTCATCGACCGCTGCCAAGCACTATGGGCCAGAAAGTATATCCTCAAGCAGAGCCTTTCTGATTCAACAAGAAAGGGTGCTTTTATCGCTGTTGGAGCTACCAGAGGTAAGCAATTGTTTGACGGGTCAATATTGACAGTCAAATATTTCTTCCAAACTATTGGTGTCAAGTATGTTGACGAGGTTCTGGTTCGGGGCGTGGATAAGAAGGGGGAGATTAAGGAGCACCCAACAGCACTATCGGACGCATTTGAACTGGGCAAGAGGCTAATCTCAAAATAGCACTCTTATTCATTGAGAAAACCACACATTGTAGCCTCTGGTTATGCCTCTTCCGCTATTACACTAACCTTAATCTTTCCCAATTGGACATCAGAATGATTGGCGGCCGAAAATGTACTAACGCAGTGTAAAGTGCGCAGTGGATAGAACTGCTAAATATTCACCAGCCATTCCCTTTTTGGTGCTGAATTGT
The DNA here is from genome assembly GCA_964597725.1 of uncultured Dehalococcoidales bacterium. Taxonomy (GTDB): domain Bacteria; phylum Chloroflexota; class Dehalococcoidia; order Dehalococcoidales; family JAUVZE01; genus CAZNEL01. The sequence goes on from CAZQZA010000023.1 coordinate 8,380, forward strand.
CGATACGCTTTGAAATTGGTATGATTGATTGGGGGTTAATGCTAACCAAGCTAGGTTTTCAATGCCTATTATTAAGACTAAAAACTTGACCAAAAAATTTAAAGACCTACTAGCGTTAGATGGCATAGATTTAGAGGTGGAAGAAGGTGAGTGCTTCGGGTTACTGGGGCCTAACGGGGCAGGCAAGACCTCTCTTATTAGAATGATAACTGCCGTCTCACCTCCGACCAAAGGTGATATATGGGTGCTAGGCAATGACTTACAAACTCATTCTCGGCAAGTGAAGGCTGTTCTAGGAGTAGTCCCACAGGTAGATAATCTCGATGAGGACTTGACAGTGCTTCAGAACTTGATGACCTTTGCCCGATATTTCAACATACCTAAAGATGAGGCATATCGGCGCAGCATGGAAGTCTTACACCTGTTTGAGCTGGAAAACAAGCGTAATGGCCATATTAGAGAGCTCTCCGGCGGCATGAAACGGCGCCTACTGCTAGCCAGGGGATTGATTAACCTGCCCAAAATTTTGGTTCTTGACGAGCCGACATTAGGTCTTGACCCTCAAGCCAAATATCTAGTTTGGCACAAACTGACTGAGCTAAAGTCCCAGGGTGTTACCCAGCTTCTATGTACTCAGAATATGGAGGAGGCAACCACTCTCTGTGACCGAGTAGCGATAATGCATCATGGTAAAATCCTGAGCCTTGATTCTCCCCGAAAGCTTATTTCCCGATATGTAGGCAACGAGGTGTGGGAGATTGAGGTAAACTCAGAGGAGAGGGATACGATTATCAAGGAATTGGAAAGTCGTGGACTTGACTTTGAGGATGTGGTGGATAAGATTTATGTCTTCCATATTGAGTCTGATGAGTCGCTCGCAGGGCTAATGGGTTTTACCTCAAGATTAAGACGAAGGTCAGCCACGCTAGAGGATGTCTTTTTCCGGCTTACCGGGAGGTCTTTATTAGAATGAGACCGTTCTCCTGGCGTTTTATTAGAGTATGGCAGCGTAATCGAGATGTCTTCTTCAGGTTATGGCATTCAGAGGCACCCGGTTTTATTGCTGAACCCATTATTATTCTGCTAGCTATGGGTATCGGCCTCGGGGCCTATATTGGTTTGGTTGATGGTCAGAAATATATTGAATTTATTGCACCCGGCATCATAGCCAGTTACGCTATGTTCAGTGCCAGCTTTGAATGTACTTACGGCAGTTTTGTGCGTATGGAGTATCAAAAGACCTATGATGCCATCATCGCTACTCCACTGAATGTTGAGGATGTCACTGCCGGCGAAATCTTCTGGGGAGCGACCCGCTCGCTTATGACCGGTACGGTTATCCTAGTCATTGCAGCAGCTTTCCAACTGGTGCATTCTCCATGGGCAGTACTCATCCCGGCAGTCTCCTTCTTGGAAGGCATAATGTTTGCCGCCATCGCCATACTTTTTACGTCCATTGTCCCAGCTATTTACAGCTTTAATTACTTTTTCACCCTGTTTATCACACCAATGTTCTTCTTCAGCGGGGTGTTCTTTCCCTTATCCGCTTTTCCTGAGATAGTGCAGACGCTAAGCTGGATAGTGCCGCTCACACCGGTGGTCCATCTTACCCGAGCGCTAATTAATGGAGAATTTCATCCCTACCTTCTCGGGGCGCTAGCTCTTATCATTATTTTGACTGTCCTGTTTTTCTCCATATCGTTGGTTACCATGAGGCGGAGGCTAACCGTATAAATACATTCACTTCATCAAACCCAACACTGGCTCAAGAAACATAGATTAGAGTCTGCACCACCCGCAGAGTACCAGGTTATGTTAAGCAAGGCGGTATTGCTCACGGCACGGCCAGATGCTATAATTCTGATGTGCTGGGGAATCGTCTAGCGGTAGGACAGCGGACTCTGGATCCGTAAAGGAAGGTTCGAATCCTTCTTCCCCAGCCATTGGTGATAACATTACCCTAACCGAGCTTGCGCAAACTACTCTAATTGTCCAGAAACAGTCGTTCTCATTCACTAATTGGGTAATTATATTCCCCTCATTTAACGTCAAATTAGGTACTACTTTACACAAGACATTACGCCCGATTGTGCAATGCCAGCTGTGCTGGTTAATTCTCAAACTTTGCTTCGGGAGGTATGAGCTTCTTTCTGCCTTATAGCGTTTAATCAAGTCCAATGGATAACTACATCTTTGCCCTGTTGTGCTAGCCCCTCTTAAACAAGCCACTACTTACTATGACAATCCCCTCTGGCTTGAAGAAATATTAACCAAATTCATTTATCTAGAAGTTACAAAGGCAATTGACAATCTTCCCATTTTATGGTATTCTCTACTATGTAGACTAATATAATCAACATAGTATAGAATACATTAATCCACGGGGAGGTGAAGTCAATGAAGCTCTCCACTAGGGGACGATACGCAACCAGGGCACTTCTGGACTTGGCTCTTCATCAGGGGCAGGCACCAGTTCTATTAAAAGATATCGCCCAAAGGCAGGAGATTTCGCTACGATATCTAGAGCATTTAATTACCCCTCTTATAGCTGCGGGTATAATACTGAGCACTCGGGGCCCCAGAGGTGGAGTCTCGTTAGCCAAGCCTCCTGAAGAGATAAGATTGAGCAAGGTCATTCAGCTTCTTGAGGGCTCAATTGCTCCAGTGCAGTGTATCAATAATCCAGAAATATGTGCCCGCTCTAAATTTTGTGTCACCCGTGATATCTGGGATGAACTAAAAAGGGCAATGAATGGAGTTTTAGAGTCTACAACCTTGCAGGATTTGGTCGAGAGACAAAAGCGAAAAGAGCAATCTGAAGAGACGATGTACTACATATGAGTTTGGCCAGTCGATAAGTGTGAGGGGACATATGGCAAGAGGAAAACGTTGGTCATGATTGACAGGTATTCAAGGCAAACCCTTTTCTGCGAAATAGGTAAAGAAGGGCAAAGGAGGTTAGGCAATAGCTGCATAGTCATTATTGGCTGTGGAGCATTAGGAACAATTACTGCCACTTCTTTGGTGCGCGCTGGCGTAGGCAGAGTCAGAATTATAGATAGAGATTTTATAGAGTACCATAACCTGCAGCGTCAGGTTTTGTTTGATGAAGAGGATATAAAAGCTGAATTGCCAAAGGCGATAGCGGCTGAGCAGCACTTGAAGAAGGTGAACTCCTCGGTTGAAATTGAGGGGGTGGTCGCCGATGTGAACTATGCCAATATCGAAAAGCTCGTCGCTGGTACCGATTTAATCTTGGATGGACTGGATAACCTTGAAACTCGCCTTCTTATAAATGATGTTTCCTTAAAGCATAAAATCCCATGGGTTTATGGTGGGGCCATATCTGCCACCGGAATGACTATGAATATAGTACCGCATAAGACTCCCTGCTTCCGATGTGTCTGGGCTAGCCCAACTAGTGGGGGCATAGCACTCACCTGTGACACAGCAGGGGTAATTAGCCCTGCCCCTTTTATTATCGGCTCACTGCAAACCGTTGAAGCAATGAAAATACTAGTCGGATCTCAGGAAATTAACCGGGATCTTATAACTATTGACGTTTGGAAAGGGAACTTCAGCCGCTTTAACATCGGCCGCCGTGCAGATTGCACAACTTGTCGAGGTGAATACGAGTTCTTGGAGGCGAGGTTGGGGACAAGAACTACTTCTCTTTGCGGACAAAATGCGGTACAGATCTTAAATCCCGAGGTAAAGGGGGTCTCCTTTGAAAGGCTGTCGACGCACCTTGGGCCCGTAGGGGAAGTGAGTTACAACGAGTTCATGCTTCGTTTTCGAGTCGATAATCACGAGATAGTCATCTTCCCCGATGGGCGGGCCATTATTAAAAATACCACCGATGAATCATTGGCCAGAGGACTCTACAATAAATATATTGGAGCATAGGGTACGATTTTATGATTTATCTAGATAATGCAGCAACATCTTGGCCCAAGCCAGAAATTGTTTATCAGACCATGGATGAGTTTCTGAGAAACAAAGGGGGTAGTCCCGGACGTGGCGGACACAGCATGGCAGTAGCTGCCAGCCGAATGGTTGAAGAAACGAGGCTGCTCCTAGCACGGCTGGTTAACGCCCCGGATAAAGACCGGATCATATTTACCTTCAATTGCACAGATTCGTTGAACATGGGGCTGAAGGGGATGCTTAGACCGGGCGACCATGTGATTACTAGCTGCATTGAACATAATTCCGTGGTTCGTCCCCTGAAAAAACTTGAACAACAAGGGGTCAAGGTGACAAGGCTTCCCCCCTATGCAAGGAATGGGGTGATCTCTCCACTTCGATATGGAAAAGGTGATAACCAGGGAGACCAAACTGGTGGTAATTACCCATGCTTCAAACGTGACCGGGGTTATTCAACCAATTGAAGAATACGGGTTAATCGCACGGCGGCATGATTTAATTTTCATGGTGGACGCTGCTCAAACTGCAGGTAAGTACTTTCTTGATGTTCAGGCAAATCATATCGACTTGCTCGCCTTTTCCGGGCATAAGGGTCTATTCGGGCCGCCGGGCACTGGGGGGCTCTATATAGGCGAGCGAGTTGACCTTGATTCGTTACGTGAGGGCGGTACTGGCTCACACTCAGAACAAGAAAAACAGCCGTTTGAACTGCCATACCGATACGAAAGCGGAACAGTAAATAGCGTCGGCATAAGTGGGCTTGGAGCTGGGCTGAAATATATCTTTACGGAAGGTTTGGAAAGGATTCGCACTCATGAGCACTACCTAGTAGAAAGGTTAATCGAGAGTTTATCTAACATTCCTGGATTAATTCTTTATACGGCTAGAGATGGGCCCAGACAAGCACCTGTCGTCTCCTGCAATATCCAAGGGCATGAACCAGGAGAGGTGGGGGCTATTCTTGACCAAGCCTTTGATATTAGAGTAAGGACCGGGCTTCACTGTGCTCCAGCGGCGCATAAAACCTTCGGTACTTTTCCGCTGGGCACCATACGCTTAAGCCCAGGATATTTTAATACTACAGAGGAGATCGATTTCACCCTCGAAGCCATTGAAAGGATTGCCCGGTCGAAGAGTTTACAAGAGCAGTACGTGGGGGCTGCGTTAAAAAGAATTGTGAAAGGAGCAAAACAAAATGACGGAGATAATTCAAAACGTGGAGAAGCTGCCCTATAAGACAATAGAGATACCAAAGCTAACCAGAGGCATAGCCGCAGATTCTACCGAGCTAATCGGGAATACACCTCTGGTCAGATTGAACCGAATAACTGAGGGGGCGAAGGCAAAGGTGGTGGCCAAGCTTGAATCCTTTAATCCCATAGGGAGTGTGAAGGACAGGATAGGGGCATCAATGATTCTTGATGCCGAGGAGAAGGGGCTTATCAATAAAGATACGGTTATCGTTGAACCCACCAGTGGTAATACTGGCATCGCCCTCGCCTTCGTCTGCGCCGCCAGGGGATACAAGCTCATCCTCACCATGCCTGATACTATGTCATTAGAGCGGAGACAACTCCTATCTATATTCGGCGCTGAATTAGTGCTAACTTCTGGGGCTGAGGGGATGCTAGGAGCAGTAAGAAAGGCGGAACAACTGGTAGCAGAAAACTCTGGCTACTTTATGCCGCAGCAGTTTAAAAACCCGGCAAATCCAGAGATACAC